>JAICHC010000313.1 GCA_025922795.1 Candidatus Binatia bacterium
ACTCAATTCGCCGGGCGTGAGCTTGCCGTAGGAATTGACGTTCTGTCCCAAAAGCATCACCTCGACGACGCCCTGATCCACTAACGCTTCAACTTCGGCGACGATCCGCGCGCTCGGCCGGCTCAGCTCGCGCCCGCGCACATGCGGCACGACGCAGAAACTGCAAACCTTGTTGCATCCCTGCATGATCGTGACATACGCCTTGACACCGCACACTTGAGTTCTACCGTCCGTGTCTTCCATGTAGGCGGGGTCTCGGTAAAAAGCGATCTCCACGGGTCTTGCCTGCGCGGCCTTCGCTTGCTCGACCATTTCCGGGAGCTTGTGGATGTTTTGCGTGCCGAAGACCAGATCGAGGTGCGGCACGCGCTTCAGCAAAGCGCCGCCTTCCTGTTGCGCCACGCAGCCGCCGACGCCGATGATCACGCCGCTACGGAATCCTTTAAACTCCTTCCAGGTTCCCAGCACGCTGTAAACCTTCTGTTCGGCCTTGTCGCGCACCGAGCAGGTGTTGAGCAAAATCACATCGGCAGCATCGATCCGATCGGTTTGCCGGTAGCCTTGTCGCTCCATGACCCGCGCGATCCGCTCCGAATCATACTGATTCATCTGGCAGCCGTAAGTCTGGATGTAAAGTTTCTTGCTCATGGCACGATCAAGTCGACGATCTTGTAGAGCTGGTTGATGCTGCGGCATTCCTCGGCGATGTGACAATGCGGCGCGTAGCGCGGCATCTCGCTGTCGCCGATGCCCCAGGTCATGCGATTTTCGGGGTTAAGCCAAACCAGCTGCTTGGCCTTTTGCTGAATTTCCCTGAGTACCCAATCGTTGGGCCGATTGTAATTGTTACGGCCGTCGCCGATGATCAGCACCGTGGTCTTGCTATTCACCGCGGCAAAATAGTTTTTGTAAAATTGTTCGAAAGCGCGGCCGAAGTTCGAGTGCGAAAACACGTCGATGACGTCGCCCTTCAAAGCCGCCTCGACGGCGGTTTGGATGTCATGCTCTTCGAAAAGCCGGGTCACCTCGCCAATCTCGGCGACAAAGACAAAGCTGCGCACTTTCGAATAAAGATCCTGAACCGAGTAAACAAACTGCAACATGAAACGTGATGCGTTGAGCACCGAATCGGAGATATCGCACAACAACATCACTTGCGGCTTGGTCTTTTTGCGCCGATCGAGTTGAATATTGAAAGGCACTCCGCCGAATTGCAGGTTCTTGCGCAGGGTCTCTTTGACATTGAAGCGGCCGCGGGCGGCCTTCTTGCGCCGCACCGACAAGCGATTCTTGAGCCGCTGCGCCAAGCGCGCCACCGCGTCGTTCATGCGCCGGATATCGTCTTCGGTGTAGTAAGCGAAACTCTTATCCGCCAGCGTGCCGCGTTGCGAGGTGTCCCGAGGCTCCAGCCCTTTTTTGCGCTGCTCCTGTTGGATGATTTCACGCAATAAACGGTTCAAGTCCCGCATGCGCTCGTCCAGGTAGCGCAGCACGTTGCGCAGATCTTCACCGTTTTCGCCAAGCATTTGCAGCATGCCTTTAAAGCGCTCGATCTCGCTTTGCACTCGATCGAGCTGCAAGCGCGCGGCCATGCGTGTGTACGGTGTCAGGCGGAAACCGTCCGGCGTGCCTTGATCGATCTCTTGCTGCATCGATTCGCGCAGCAGTCTTTCGATCTCGCCGCGATCGTTATTCAACAGGGCGCGCGTCAGCTCCGACAAATCAACTTCCATTTTCTTGAGCAGGCGCTGAATCTGATCGAGCATCTCCTGAAGCTGTTTCGGCGTCAGACCGAGTTCTTCCATAATGCGGCAGTCGAGCGCATCCAACGCTCGGCCGATGCCCAGGAAAAAATGATCGAAGAGTTCCTCAAAAGATTTGACGTCGCCGGCACGTTTGACCAAGGTCGCGCGCAGAGAATCGCGAAACCGTAACGGGTCGCCGATTCCGACGAGGTCGAGAGCGCGGAAGGCGTCCATGTTCTCCGACAACGACACCCGGATGCCGTTCCGTCTCAAGACCGTTGCAAATTCGACGATCCGATCTTCCATGCCCGAGCCTATTGGAGTTAGTGAAGATGATCTTTTTCGGCGCCCCCGGGCGCAGGGCGCTGCGCCTGCTTTTCCGCGAGATAGGCTTGAAGCTCGTTGTGAGCCTTGCGAATATCGGCCTCGTATTTCACCAGCGTCGAAAGCGTTTCCTGCACTAAGGCCTGGTCGAGTTGCTTGATATTGAGCAGCGTCAGTGCCCGTACCCAGTCCAGTGTCTCGCTGATGCTCGGGGCTTTTTTGAGATCCAACTTGCGGAACCGATGGAGCAGCCGCACCACTTCGTCGGCCAACTGGTTACCGACCTGCGGCACTTTGAGTTTGATAATTTCGAGCTCGCGCTCGGGTTCGGGAAAGTCGATGTAAAGATGCAGACACCGGCGCTTGAGCGCATCTGACATCTCCCGGCTATTGTTACTGGTCAGGATGACCAGTGGAATATGCTTGGCTTTGAGCGTGCCGATTTCCGGCACGGAGATTTGAAAATCGCTTAGAACTTCCAATAAAAACGCCTCGAACTCGGCATCGGATTTGTCGATCTCATCAATTAGCAGCACGGTACGCTGTTGCGCGAGCAGCGCTCGCAGCAGCGGCCGCGGCAGCAAGAATCGATCGGAGAAAAAGACACCGTCTTGTTTAGCTACGCAATCGACGGCTTCCTGCAGCGTCCGCGATCCTTGCAGGAAGTCGCCGATTTTCTCCTTAAGAATCTGCGTGTAAAGAAGCTGCTTGGCGTATTCCCATTCGTAAAGCGCCTTGGCTTCGTCCAGTCCCTCGTAACACTGCAACCGAATAAGCTCCATGCCAAGCGCGTCGGCGAGCACTTTGCCCAGCTCCGTTTTTCCTACTCCGGCAGGCCCTTCGACGAGAATCGGTTTTTGCAGCGTCGTGCCGAGATAGACCACGGTCGCGACGTTTTTGTTGCAGATATATTTTTGCGCGCCAAATCCGGCGATCACGTCGTCCACAGATCGAAACATAGTTGCCCTTCCCAATTTGGTGAGGCTAACATAATCATCCCGTGGCGACAATCAACGGCGCCGCGAGATTGCGCAAGTTCGGCGCATTCGCTATGGCTTGAATCGTGTGCACCTTGGCGATTTATTTCCGCATGTTCGAGGATTGTCCGCTCCTGATCGCCGCCAACCGCGACGAACAATTCACCCGCCCTTCGGCGGCGCCGGCGGTGCTGGATTCCCAGCCGAGGATTCTTGCGGGTAAGGATCTTCGCGCGGGCGGCACTTGGCTGGGCGTCAACGAATACGGCGTGGTGACCGCCATTCTCAATCGTCGCGTAAACGGCGACTCGCTCCCTCTGATCGATGCCCGGTCACGCGGTCTGCTGTGCATGGATCTGCTGCGCCACAGATCCGCCGCCGCTGCCGACGCTTTCATGCGGGCTCATCATGAACGTTATAATCCATTCACGGCGATTGTCGCTGATCCTAAACGAGCTTACGCTTGCTATAACGGCGAGGAGGAAATCCTGACGCATCGATTCCAACCTGGCCTGCACGTTTTTAGCAGCGCGGCGGAGTTCGACCTGCATTCCGCCAAGGCCGAGCGAGCCTATACCCTCTTTGCCCAGGCCGGCGTCCGCCTGGCAGCGGATCCCCTGGATACATCACGGGCGATCGCCGAACTCAGCTCGGTGCTCGGGGATCATTCTTTGCTGGCAGGTGCGACAGATCCGGGTGAAGCCATCTGCGTGCACCGCGAAAACTCGGGCACGGTCTCCTCGAGTCTGGTGTTTTTCGCCGCGGCCGATGCACGCTTCGATTTTTTTCACTGCGCCGGCGCGCCGTGTCGAAACTCCTTTGGTTCCGCGCTGACGCTCGAGGTCCGGTGAGCGAGGACCGAACACCACGGCAGGCGGCCACCGTTATTCTGTTGCGAGCCGCTGAGCCCAAAGGATTCGAGGCGTTTCTCACGCGACGGCCCGAGAACATGGCGTTTCTAGGCGGCCTCTACTGCTATCCCGGCGGGACTGTAAGGAAAGATGACTTTTGTGAGCGGATCGTTCGTCGCTGCTCCGGCCTCGCCACCGAGCAGGCGCGTAAAATCGTCGGCGCGGAGTTTAGCCCAAGGCAAGCGCTCGGGTTTTGGATTGCCGCTGTCCGCGAGCTCTTTGAAGAGGTCGGAGTTCTGCTCGCGGCCGGCGGCGGCGAACCCAGTTTGAACCAAGCGCAATTGGCGCGGCTCGCCGGCAAGCGCAAGGCGCTACTTGAAAACTCGTTAAGTTTTGCCGATCTGCTGGAGAGCGAGGATCTTCTCTGCGACTTGACCGCCGTGGGCTATTTTTCGCATTGGCAAACTCCGGCACGGACGCCTATGCGCTTCGACACCCGTTTTTTCGTCGCGGCCTTGCCGCCGGAGCAAAATCCGCTGGCAACCTCCTATGAAGTCGCTCACAGCCTGTGGCTAACTCCCGACCGCGCCATACAACTCCACGAGCGCGGCGAGCTGCCGATGATTTTTCCGACCTTTGCGTCGCTTCGAACCTTGGCGGATTTCGAAACGCTCGAGAGCGTGTCGCGAGAATTCGGCATCAAGCGCCCTTCCCCTTAGGAGCGCTAAGATGTCCGCAGCCATTCGCAATCAGCTTGAACTTGGGCGGGCAGAATTCACGGTCGTCTAACGACATTGTCGCGCATGCGGCGTTGCCGGTCAGGGAACTGTAAGCGACGATCGGGTGACCGTCGCACAAACTGTCGGTCCGAGCGCAGTGTGTCGAAACTTCAGGTTTTCCACAAATCGCGGTAACGGACCGCGACC
>JAICHC010000314.1 GCA_025922795.1 Candidatus Binatia bacterium
ACTGAATTCCGGCAACGTAAGCCTGCAAAAAGTTTTCCACCAACTTGGGCTCGCTCTTTAAAAACTTTCGGCTGGTGGCGACACACGACGAGGGATAAATCAAATCCGTCGTGCTCAAATCGACAAGCATCGGCCAGTTGCGCTGCAAAAACGGCAGAGCGTAGCGGTTGGTGAGAGCCGCAGCCGCAATGCGCCCGCTTTCCAGCGCCGTGGCGGTTTCGCTGCTGGTGCCAAGTTGGAGAATCGTCAGGTCTTTTTCAGGGTCGAGCCCGACCTGACGGAGCGCGGCGCGAAGATAGAAGTGAGTCGTCGATCCGAGCCGCGTGACGGCGGTGGCCTTGCCTTTAAGCTCCGCGGCGGATTTGATTTCCGGCCGGGTGATCAAATAGACCGGATCAGAATCGACCGGACAGGCGAGCAGAACAACATCGCCACCCTCGATACGGGCGGCAACGATCGATTCTGCGCCGGCGCCGGAAAATTGCAGTTGGCCGCTCATGATGCCCATCGTGATCAGCGACCCGCCGCGAATATGGACAGGCTCGACGTTCAAGCGGTTTTTCGCGAAAAATCCGGCATCTTTCGCGACCCAGATGGGTAAGTGAGAGACCGACGCGGTGGTGCCGTAGTGGATGCGCTTTAGATCCTGAGCTTGCGCCGCAGGGAAAGAACAATACAGGACCGACAACACGCAGAAAACCAGTAAAGGTCGCATGGCTGCCCTCATTTGCTGAAATATTTTGCTTCTGCTGCTTCCTGATCGTACGGAACAAACTGGTTTGTCCCAGGACCGCGGATCTCCGGTTTCTCGCCTTCGTCGAACAGCGGGGCGGCGCTATCTCCGGCGCGGCCGCCGATCAGTCCGGGCGAGTGGGCTTCCGCGACCGTGGCGTCTTTGTCCGAGCGATTGTACGCCCAATGCACGGTGTTGGCGGGGATCCGGTGGAAGTCGCCTTTTTTACAGAGATAGCCTTCGTCTTTAACGAAGAACCAAATCTCGCCGTCGAGAACATAATTGATTTGTTCGGACTCATGCTGGTGCGGTTTGGTGTGATAACCCGGCCGCCGAGTCGCGATCATCAGGCTGCACTCGTTGCCGTAGCCCTTGCGGACACTCATCGCGCCGGTTCCGGATTCGCCGCTTTGAACTCGATGGTATTCGGGAACTTCGTTGCTTTTGACGTGCAGGGCCATGATCTCCTCCTCCGATTGAGTCAATAAGGTAGATTATTGGTATGCCATTTAGCTCGGTTTGGTCAAGCCAATTTCAGACGGTGATTGCGCCGACTCTTCATTTGGCGGGCGGCAAATCTGCTTGGAGCCACACCATTCAAGGTTTCCGTTGACAGAAAGGATCGGGGAGAAGTAAAGGTGGGATCGAGATCGACAAATGAAGCCACTTCGAACCTTACTGATTTTACTCGCGACGGCAATCGCCGCGCCGGTCTCGGCGCAGAAGTTGATGATCGCCCACGTCGCCGTCAACCCGAGTCAAGGGATGCTGCACCTGGCGAAGGATTCCGGAATTCTCGCGAAGTACGGCTTTAGCGCCGATGTGGTATTGATCCCCGGCACGCCGCGCACGATTCAAGCGCTGATTGCCGGCGATCTCGATTACGTTGCAGCAGGCGCTCCGGCATCGCTCCGGGCGCGGGCTCAGGGCGCTGATGTTACCATTCTGTCGACCTTGGCCAGCTCGTCGGCTCAGCGGATTTTCTTAAAACCGGATTCGCCGATAGGCAACTTTAAAGAGGTCAAGGGCAAAATCATCGGTGTCACCCAGTACGGATCGGCCGGGGATACGTTTTTGCGCGGCGCCTTGCGCAAGCACAACATCAAGGAGTCCGAGGTGACGATCTTGCAAATGGGGGGCACACCGGGGGTCGCCCAGGGGCTGGAATCGGGCCGGATCGAGGTCGGCGTCCTCGGTGATTCAGGGTTGCTCTTGGTTTTCCGCGGCAGGGCAAAAGTGTTGAAGGGCGGTAGCGCTCGTGAGATGGGTTTTCGCGGCACCGACGCTCCGCTCACCACCACCGATCGTAAGATCAAGGCGGACCGCGCTGCGGTTGTCCGCTTTATGCAAGCGTATCTCGAGACGATTCATTTCTTTCAGACCAACAAGGCCGGCACGGCGCGCATTCTGCAAAAATATATGCGCGGCGTAAGTGAAGAGCATATCACGCTCTGGTGCGACGATTTGCGGGCTAATCTTAAACAAATCCCATACGCTGACGAAGACGGACTTCGCGCCGAATTGGCAATGATGAATATTCCCGGCGGTCAGATTCCCGCAGGCTATATTAACAACAGCATCCTGGACGAGATCAAGAAGAGCGGCTTCATCGACAAACTATACAAATAGAAGGAGGCAGAGTCATGGCGAAGATCAGACATATTGCGATCAAGGTGGAGGACCAGGAGAAGACCGCGGAATTTTACAAAAAGACTTTCGGCATGACCGAAGCGTGGCGTGGGCCGGTGCGCGAGGACGGCAACCGGGCGATCTATCTCACCGACGGCTATATCAATATGGCGGTCCTGCCGTCGCGCGGCGGGCGCGAAGGGATCGACCACTTCGGTTTTCAGGTCGAGAACATGGAAGAGACTCTGAAGACCGCGCAAGCCGCGGGAGCCAAGAGCGAAGCGGACAAGAAACCGCGCGACGGCCGCTTTGCTGAAATGGGCGTGCACGATCCCGTAGGACAACTGGTCGATGTTACGGTGCACGGCTGGAAAGTTTAAGAAAATTAGAAATGAGAATACGAACCAAGGTTTTGCCGATCGCTGTGGGGTCTTTTTTGCTGCTGCAACGGGGTCGGCAGCTCTCGCCGCACAGCCGAGTAAATTGCTGATCGCGCATGGCGCGATCAGCAACAACGTGGCGCCGCTGTGGATCGCCAAGGAGCACGGGATCTTCAAAAAATACGGTTTGGACGTCGATTGGTTTTTATCATCGCCGGGCGGGCGATGCAGGCGATGCTGGCGGGCCAAGTGCCGGTAGGGCTTGATGACCCAACACGGGCTCAATCCCAAAGCCGCCCAGGTAAAACCCAACGACATCACCGATAGGTCCTACTGTAAGAAGTTTGAAGACAGCGGATTCTTCCGCAGCCTATATCAATAACCGAGCGCCAAAAACACTCGGATTTTCACCGCAAAGAACGCAGCGCGGCAGCGCCGCAACCCAATCTCGGAGTTTTCCCGCAAACACGCAAAGGCCGCAAAGATCGGACAGTACGCGTAAAAATTATTCGTAGGGGGAGTTTTCTTTTTCCCTTCGACGTTGGCGACGTTACGCCTTAGCGGGAGGAAATTCCGACTTCGAGCGCGTTTCAGCTTCCGATTCATTTGCGCAGTCCACGCAAATTTTGGCAGTTTTTGTCAGCTATCTTCTATGACCGATAACGCCAGAGCTGTGGTATAGCGATGCAAATGCCGAAGATCATGAAGAAGCAGAGTCCGCTGCCGATGAGCAGCGCATTGGGCGCCCCCCAGTATTCCGCGGCCACGCCGGCGAGCAGCGCGCCCAGTCCATTCGTCGTTTGAGCGAAGACGGTGATCAAGCTTGCCGCTCGACCGAGCATCCCGTCCGGAGCGAGAAGTTGCACGACCGTGCGACGGATCGCCACGCTGATTGAATCGGTAAAGCCTAAAATCAAAACAGCCAAGACGGCCATCCAAAATGAAGACGAAATACCGAGCAGGGCGAGCGACGCGGCGAAGAATAGCGCCGCGACGATCACCAGAATGCCTTTGCGGCGTACGTCGCCGGCCATTAGCAGCGCCGTGGAGCCGAGCAGAGAGCCCATCGAGGGCGCGGCGTAAAGCAAGCCGAGGCCGACGGCGCCGGCTTTAAAGACGTCTGCGGCGAAGATCGGCAAGATGGGCCGGTAAAAGCCGACCAGCACGACGGCAAAGTCGAGCAGGAACAGCGATAGAATAATCCGCTGGATCCACAGGAACTCGATGCCCTCGATAATACTCCTGAGGTTGACCTGGCGGCGCGGTCCTTCGATTTTTCCCGAAGCGCGCAGTGAGAAAACGGCAACAATCGCCGGCACGAAAAGTAACGTGCTCGCGAAGTAGGTGATCGCCAAGCCACTCTGATCGATCAAGAATCCGCCAATGGCGGGTCCGATGAGGAAACTCGTCTGAAGAATCATCGTGTTGACGACCATCGCATTCATTAGCAGTCGCGGCGGCACCAACCGCGGTATCAACGCGGCCCGCGCCGGCCAGTTGAAGACCTCGACAAACGCGCCGAGAAGACCGAGCGCGTAGATGTGCCAGACCTGAATGGCTCCGCTCAGGGTGAGGAGCCCAAGTAAGAGATTGGGGACCAGCTGCAGCGAGATTGTCACCATGAGCAGTTTTTTTCGATCGAAGGCATCGGCCACGGCGCCCGCGTAAAGTCCGAAGACGATAAACGGCAGGGTTTCGAGAAATCCCGTCAGGCCGAGCTTAAAGGCGGAACCGGAGATGTCGTAGACCTGATAGAGCGTCGAGACGTTACGGATCTGGCCGGCAAGCGAGCTCAAGACACTGGCGATCCACAGAAGGCGGTAGTCGCGAATCGCCAAGGACGACCAGGGTCGGATAGGAGCGGCTTCGTCTGCGGGTGAACCTATTTCGCCGGAGTTAGCCAAAGATGTCGAAAGGCGAGGGCAAAAGTATCAGTTTGTCGCGGAAGCAGTGTGAATTGCGCAGAGCCAAAACGCGGGGCGGATGAGGTTTAGAACTCATCCGCCCCGTTGGCAATTTTTAGCGGGACACAGCCTGGGGCAGGTCTTCCAAAACGCCGCGCTGCTCGGCTTGGGCC
>JAICHC010000315.1 GCA_025922795.1 Candidatus Binatia bacterium
GATTCAAGAAGATTATAAGGACTGGCGCGCGATCAAGGGGATTCAGCTCGAAGGCAAAGTTATGCTGCTGGATGGAGTGCTGGAGAAGGCCAAAGCCATGGCGGTGTACGCGCGCAAGTACGCTGATGTCATCAAGCTGTTCACCGATCCGGGGAGCGGAATCTTCTATAAAGCCTTCCTGAAAGTTAAGTTCTACCGGGTCGTTCCGGAGAAACTTTTTTATATTGACAATCAGCAGGGCTTCGGGAAAAGACAGGAGCTCAATCTCGAATAATCGACAGGAATCATGCCCATTTAGAGGACAGAAAACCAGCGATGTCGCAAATACTCGGAAAAGAACTCACCCCGGCGCTGCTCCAACGCATGGGCGGCGCAGAAATAGAAGCCCACGAAGGCAAAATTATTCCAATTTTGACCATCGATGAGGCCGGCTGGGCGCATCCGGCGCTGTTATCTTATTATGAAATCGTGGCTAAAAGCCCGGCCACCCTCGACATGGCGTTGTGGAAAAATAGCTCGACGGCGAACAATCTTCGCAAGAGCGGCAAAGTTACGCTGATGGTGAGCGACCGCGGCGTGAATTACTATTTGAAGGGCGGAGTCGAGGAATTGCAGTTCGAGATGCGCGGCGCCGCGCCGGTGTCGCGTTTTCGCGTTGCGCTGGAGCAAGTCATCGAGGACCAGGAGCCCAATGCCGAGATTACCACCGGGATGACTTACAAACGCTTGACCCAGCGCGACCCCAACGATTTTGCGGCAAAAGTGTTTCGGCTGTTGCTCCAGGAGCCATGAAGCCCAAAAAGCTTGCGCTCATAGCGGTGCCTTTACTATTGATCGGCGGTGCCGGATTTGCTTTCTGGCGCATGGGTAACTCGACCCACGAATCGCCTTACCTGACCGTGCCGGTGAGCAGAGCCAATGTGCGACAGGTGGTGTCTTCAACCGGAACACTGCAAGCGGTGGTCACGGTTCAGGTCGGGAGCCAAGTGTCCGGCACCATCGACAAGCTGTTTGCCGATTTCAATACCAAAGTGAAGGCGGGGCAAGTCGTAGCCCAGCTGAATCAAGACAAGTTCAAAGCCTCAGTCGACCAGGCGCGCGCTAATGTGCTGGCCGCGGAAGCCAACTATGCCAAGGCAAAAGTGAACGCGGCCGACGCGCTGAGAACCTTTGAGCGCAATCGCGAGCTGCGCAAACGGGAATTAATGGCGCAGAGCGATCTCGACGCGGCACAGACCGCCTATGACGCCGCCGTGGCGCAAGTGAACGTCAACCAGGCGCAAACAGCGCAGGCTAACGCCGCATTGAGACAGGCCATGGTCGATCTCAACAACACCGTGATCCGCTCGCCGGTCGACGGCATCGTCATCTCGCGCAATGTCGACGTAGGCCAGACCGTGGCGGCATCGCTGCAGGCGCCGACATTGTTTACGATCGCCAACGATCTTGCCAAAATGGAGGTTCACACGAGCGTCGACGAGGCCGATGTGGGCAACGTCCACGAGGGGCAACAGGTAAGCTTCACCGTCGATGCCTTCCCGGCACGACGCTTTCGCGGCAAAGTCTTTCAGGTGCGAAACGCGCCCACGATTATTCAGAACGTCGTCACCTATGCTGCGGTGGTGCGGATCGACAATAAAGAACTTCTGCTAAAGCCGGGTATGACCGCCAACGTGCAGTTTCTGGTCAGCGAAAAGGAAGACGTTCTGGCCATTCCGAACATGGCGTTGCGTTTCAAACCGCCGGAGGAAAAAGACGAAGCTGAGGACGTGCTGCGCCAGGAACGCAGTCGAGTGGCACCCCGGGTCGGCGCCCGGCGCACAACCCGGCCCGGGCGCAGCGGCAGCGGCGGCGTGCGGCGGGTGCGCGAGGCAAAGATCTACGTTGTGAAAGGCACCCGGGCGCAGGCTGTCGATGTCCAGCTCGGCATTACCGACGGGTCCAAGTCCGAAGTCATCAGCGGGCCGCTTGAGGAAAACGATCTGGTGATTATCGGCATGTCGAGCACTGCCAGCGGCCACGGCCAAGCCGGCGTGACCAATCCTTTTCAGCCGAGCCGGCCGCGCATAGGCTTTAGATGAGCGAGCTGATCCGTGTTCTAGACCTGTATAAAACCTATCGCATGGGCGATGTCGAAGTACCCGCCCTGCGCGGCATTAATCTCACGATCGCTCGCGGCGAGTTCGTCGCAGTGATGGGCGCCTCCGGTTCGGGAAAGTCGACGTTCATGAACATCCTCGGCTGTCTCGATCGTCCGAGCTCCGGCCGGTATTTTTTAGAGGACGCGGAAGTCGGTTCACTTTCCGCCGATCAATGGGCCTATATCCGCAACAAACGGATCGGTTTTGTTTTTCAGGGATTCAATCTACTGGCGCGCACCACGGCGCTCGAAAACGTCGAGCTGCCGATGATGTATAACGGCTTTTCGAGCCGGGAGCGGCATGCGCGCGCACTGGAAGTGTTGGGCCTGGTCGGTCTGGGCGAGCGGCGCGATCACACACCCAATCGACTTTCGGGCGGGCAGCAGCAGCGGGTCGCGATCGCCCGCGCGCTGGTGAACCGGCCGTCCTTGATTCTCGCCGATGAACCGACCGGCAATCTCGATTCCACAACCAGCAATGAAATCATGACCTTGTTCGAACGGCTGAACACGGATCAGGGAATAACCATTATTCTCGTCACCCACGAGCATGATATCGCCGAGCATGCCAGGCGCCAGATTGCATTTAAGGACGGTCTGGTCGTCTCGGACAGCTCGAAACGAGCCTGGGCGGGAGCGGTGCGGTAGTATGCAGTGGTTCATGACCTTTCGCATTGCGCTGCGCGCGCTGGCGCGCAACAAGCTGCGCGCTTTTCTGACCATGCTCGGCATCATCATCGGTGTCGGTGCCGTGATCGCGATGGTGGCGATCGGCGAGGGTGCCAAAGCGACTATTCGCGCACAGATCGCCAGCCTCGGCACCAACGTCCTGGTCATTCTCCCAGGCAGCGCCAATCAGGGTGGAGTGCGCTTCGGCAGCGGCGCCGTGAGGACGTTAGTTGACGCGGACGCCAAAGCAATCGCGCGAGAGTTGCCGGCGGTCGCCTTTACGTCGCCGCTGGTGCGCCGCCAGGAGCAGGTGATCGCCGGCAATCTCAACTGGGCAACCTTGGTCCAGGGCGTGGCGCCAGAGGTCCAGCAGATCCGCGATTGGGACCTGGCCGACGGGCGCTTCCTGCACGAAGGCGACGTCGATAGCGCGGCGAAGGTAGCGGTGATCGGTGAAACCGTCGCGCGGCAACTCTTCGGCAACGACACTCCGACCGACGAGGTGATTCGCATCCGCAACATTCCTTTTAGGATCGTCGGCGTGCTCTCGCGCAAGGGCCAGAGCAGTCAAGGGGCGGATCAAGACGACACGGTGATGATTCCCTATACGACCATGCAAAAGCGGCTCATGCGCATCACCTGGGTGCAAACCATCTTGGTGAAGGCCGTGAGCGCCGAGCGCGTCGAAGAAGCGGAAGAACAGATCACCACCTTGCTGCGTCAACGCCACCGCATCGGCCCGGAGCGGGACGATGATTTCAACGTGCGCAATCTGTCCGACATCGCCGAGGCAGCGTCGACCACAGCTCGAGTGATGGGTATATTGCTCGGCAGCGTCGCGTCAATTTCCCTGCTGGTCGGCGGCATCGGCATTATGAACATTATGCTGGTGTCGGTCACCGAGCGCACGCGCGAGATCGGTATTCGCATGGCCGTGGGCGCGCGCAGCCGCGATATCATGCTGCAGTTTCTCGTCGAGGCGGTGGTCATGGCCGCCACCGGCGGGCTGATCGGAATTCTTCTCGGCATCGGCAGCTCGGAACTCCTCAAGAAGTGGGCGCAGTGGCCGACCTTGATCGACCCCGGAATCGTGGCGATCGCCTTTCTCTTCTCCGGCGCTGTCGGCGTCTTTTTCGGTTTTTACCCGGCCCAAAAGGCCGCCAACCTAGATCCCATCGACGCGTTGAGATATGAATAAATACTAGCGTAACCGGATGGCTTGCATCGGGCGGACGGTGCAACGGCTCGGCATGCGCAGGTTCGATCGCTCTGTCATCCACATCTGCAGAGCCGCAAACACGCCTCAAGAGCGATGCCGTTTTCGCTTGAGATTAAGCTTTAGATCCGTTCACACCGAACATCACGGTTAAGTTAAGATTGCGCCCCGTGCGGGTGCCCCGTCGCAATGAGTGACCCACTGATCAAACCGGAAGTTGTCAAAGCGGCGGCGTGGGGTGTTTTGGCGACGGTCATACTCGCCGCTTTGATCGTCAGTGGATCGCGCAATCTGTCCCATTTCGACGCCGCGTTGGTGGGCTATACCTTCGCGGTTCTTTTCGCCACCTTCGGGATCACCTACCGCTATGCCATGTGGCTGCAGCGGCCGCCGACGGCCATGTACTGGCGGCGCGGCTGGCAGGTTTTTTTCAGGCGGGGCTATCGAGCGATCAACTTCACGAATTGGTCAAAACGGATAGTCAACGACATTGTTTTGAATCGCTTCATCTTTCATCGCGGCGGGCAGCGTTGGCTGGCGCACTGGCTGATCATGTGGGGCAGCGTGATTGCCGGCGTGATCACGTTCCCGCTGGTGTTCGGCTGGATTCATTTTGAGTCGGTGCCCGGCCGTCTTGATTGGTATCGCACATTTCTGTTCGGCTTTCCGACGTTTGTCTTTGATGTTCATTCGTTTGTCGGCTTCACGATTTTTCACGGTCTTGTTGGGTCCGCTTTTCTCGTGATCGCCGGGGTCATGCTGGCGATGCGCCGGCGAATGCGCGATGAAGGAGC
>JAICHC010000316.1 GCA_025922795.1 Candidatus Binatia bacterium
CGTTACCGACACGTCACTAAAGGAGGTCTGCCGTCAAAATGGTTGCTGGAGGTTCAAGTTTGTCTGATAGAGCAACTTTCATCAGCGCAGAATCTACGGATCATTTATGGGAGTAGCATCACTGTCCGGGAAAATATCAAAATAGTTGGGAGGTAAGTCATGCGCATCTTGATTTTTGCGGCTTTACAATTTTTTGTGCTGGCCTCGTTGGCATTCGCTCAAGCGAAGCCGACCACGGTCGCAGAATTGGCCGCCTATCGCGGCGCGGACCGCGAGGAGATCCTCAAAGCCGGCGCGCAAAAAGAGGGCAAGGTGGTCTGGTACACGACCCTGATCGCTTACAAGGAGATCTCGAAAATCTTCGAGAGCAAATATCCCGGCGTCAAAGTGGAAGCTTATCGCTCCAACTCGACCGATCTGCTCAAGCGGTTTTTATCTGAGGCACAAGCGCAACGCCATATCGTCGATGCCATCGAGACCACGCCGCCGACGCTGATGGCCGGGCGCGAAGCCAATCTGCTGGCGCCGTACTATTCGCCGCATTTGAAGCATTATCCCGACGAGTCGAAGGAAGACGCCGACGGCGGAAAAGTGCTTTGGACCACCGACCGGGAATCGATCATCGGCTTGGGCTTCAACACGAAGCTCATCAGCGCCGCCAACGCGCCGAAGAGCTTCGATGATCTAATAAAGCCCGAGTACAAAGGGAAGTTTGCCGTCAGCGGAGATGCCACCGGGGCGCGCATCATCGGCGCAATGATGAAAGTGAAGGGCGAAGAGTTCGTCAAGAAACTCAAAGCCCAGGAGATCAAAATGCATATGATCTCCGGCGGAGCGCTGCAGGAGCTTCTGGCCGCCGGCGAGTTTCCCATGTCGTTTTCGATCTTCCGCAACCACGTGCTGGTGTCCCAGGCGAAAGGCGCGCCGACGGAGTGGCGGCCGCTCGATTTGACGGTAGCCAACGCCGGCGGTGCGGCGCTGCCGGCGCACGCCAATCGGCCGCACGCAGCGCTGCTGTTTATCGATTTCTTGATCAGCCCCGACGGGCAGAAGATCCTCGAGGAGAAATTTCGCTTTGCCAGTTCGATGAAGAAATATCCTTTCAAGCGCTGGTATCCGGAAAAGGGCCTGACGATTGCGCAGTTCGAAAAACAGTTCAACCATTGGCAGAAGCTGGCGCGTCAGATCGCCCGGCGTTAGTCGATAACAAGCTTATTCCGGCGGCGCCATGAATCATACGCTGGACATCGGTTCGAGAATCACGATTTCACCGTGGCGGATCGGCATCCATCGAAATTTTCTTTTGTTCGCGGCCACCGCGGCGGCCCTGGCTTATCTCGTTTTACCTCCTTTCTTCTTCATTTTGTCGACCAGCCTGACTGCCGAAACCGGCGCGCAAGCCGGCACGTTCACCTTGCAGCATTACACCAGCATTTTTGGTTCGCTCGATGATTTCGGCACGCTCTTATGGAATTCGCTGCTGTTTTCCACCGGCAGCGCGCTCGGCGCGCTGGCGATCGGCACTTTGCTCGCATGGCTGGCGGAGCGCACCAACGCGCCATTCAAAAACGTTGCGTATATTTCGGCCTTCATCGCGTTCGGCATTCCCGGCATCGTAAAAGTGATCGGCTGGATTCTCATGCTCGGACCCGAAGCCGGATTGATCAATGTCATGGCCGAAGGTTTGACCGGCGTTTCCCCGGTTTTCGATATTTTTTCGTTGGGCGGCATGATCCTGGTCGAGGCGTTCATCTGGACGCCGGTGGTGTTTCTGCTCATGGCCACGCCGTTTCGTTCGATGGACCCGTCGTTGGAGGAGGCGGCGCTCACGGCGGGGAGCAATAATTGGCAGGTCTTTCGCAAAGTCACCTTCCCACTGGCGCTGCCGAGCGTGCTCGCCGTGTTGTTTTTGACTTTCGTGCGTTCGCTGGAAGCCTTCGAAATTCCGGCGCTGATAGGTCTCCCGGCCGGCGTCGAAGTCCTGACGACGAAAATTTATCTGCAGATCCGCACCGGATTCATTCCGCGCTACGGCGAGGCGAGCGCCTATTCGGTATTGCTGATCGCGCTCGTCGGCGGCGTATTGGTTTTTTACCACCGCCTGACCTCCCAGGGACACAAATTTTCGACGATCACGGGCAAGGGATTTCGACCGCGGCGGATCGATCTCGGAAGTTGGCGCTGGATCGGCGGCGCGCTGATGCTGCTGCTGCCGCTCTTGCAGATCCTGCCGCTCGCGGCGCTCATGTGGTCATCATTTCTGCCATTCGTTCAGGCGCCGTCACGTGAAGCTTTCGCGTTGCTCTCGCTGGACAATTATCGGGTCGCGTTCAACGACGGTGCGATCATCTGGGCGGTCTTGAACAGCCTGATCGTGAGCATCAGTTCCGCCACGGCCGTGGTGGCGCTGACGTTCGTCGCCGCCTGGATCGTCGTCCGGACGAATATTTCAAAACGTTGGCTGCTCGATCAACTCGCGACCTTGCCGCTGGTGTTTCCAGGCCTGGTCATGGGCGTGGCGATTCTCAAGATGTATCTGACACTGCCCATTCCGGTCTACGGCACGCTGTGGATCATCGTGCTCGCTTTCATGGTGCGCTATCTGCCCTACGGCATGCGCTTCGGGCACGCCGGGCTGCTGAGCATTCATCGCGAGCTGGAGGAAAGCTCGGCGGCGTGCGGCGGCAGCTGGGGACAGACGGTGAGAAAAATACTTTTTCCGCTCATGCTGCCGACTTTATTCGCGAGCTGGATCTACGTGTTCTTGATCACGATACGCGAGCTTTCTGTGGCGCTGTTGTTGTACAGCCCGGGATCGCAGGTCGTCTCGGTGGTGATCTGGGAGCTGTGGGAAAACGGCCGGATCGGCGAAGTGGCGGCCTTCAGTTTAGTCTTCACGCTCGGTACGGTGCTGCTGGCTGCGCTGTTCAAACAGCTCGCCCATCGCTACAGCCTTAATGAATAGGAAGCAAAAACATTCGCGCAGGGAGGTGACGCCATGAATCTAAAAATTCTGACGGCGACGTTCTCATTGCTGCTCGGCGTCCCCCTGTTCGCGCATGCGGGTGAAAAATTTCCGTTTCCGGTTTCCGCGTCTTCCAAGGTGCTCGGTTATGCGCCGCTCTGGGCGGCGGATAAGAAGGGATTTTTTGAGCGCGAGGGGCTCGATGTCCAGGTGACGGTGACGCGCGGGACATCGCCCAGCATGCAGGCGCTCGTCGCTGAATCGATTCATGCCGCGTTATCGGCCAACGATGGACCCATCGGTCTGATTGAAAAAGGCATCAATCTGGCCATGATCGCGGGCGGGAGCAAAACCACCCATATGATCATGGGTGGCAAGAACATCAAAACCTTTGAAGACCTGCGCGGCGCCACCATCGGATCGTCGACGCTGACCTCCGGGACCGCGTTTTTGCTGCGACGCGTGTTGAAGCAGAAGGGATTGGAATATCCCAAAGACTATACTCTCGTGAGCGTCGGCGGCAGCGGCCCATCGCTCATGGCTCTGAGCTCCGGCAAAGTTGATGCCGGTATTCTCGCCGTGCCCCTCAGCTTCAGAGCGCAACAAATGGGCTTGAACCTGATCGGCAAAGTTACCGATGTGTTTCCGAATTATCTGCTGTCGAGTTTTTCCGTTCGGCGCGACTGGGCTGCCGCGCACCGTAAAGAAGTCGTGCAGTTCTTGAAAGGTTTGTTGCGCGCGCGGCGCTGGTTGGAAGAAAACCGCGCCGACGCCGTGGCCTTTTTAGCCGAAGATTTAAAGATGAAACCGGCCCTGGCGCGCCAAGGACTCGACTACTATCTCGAGCACCGCGCGTGGGAGCCCGATCTCAGCATCGACGTCGATGGGCTCAAAACGGTGATCGAAGTTTACGCTGAACAGGCCGGCATGGCGGGGTCGGCCCCGAGTCCGCAGAAGTACGTCGATTCAACTTATTTGACCGATGCGTTGAAGGACCTGAGCCGGCGGTGATCTTTACTGCTAAGCGTGAAGTCTTTCTTTTCTAACGAGCGTTTTCTCACGAAACAAGCGACGCGTGTGGGCAGTCAACCGCGCGTCGCCGTTGGGCGCCGGCTCTGTGCTAGCTTAGCTAGTGCCGTTTTTCGAGCAATAACGGCCGTGATGGCGCGCGGCGGACGAAATCAAGAGCAACGCATTTGTGGGCGAAACAAAAAACGGGGGGATATTATGAATTGGAATTATTTGAACGCATTACTCTTCGGCTGCTCGATTGTGGTGGCAGCCGGCGTGACGGCCTGCTCGAGTGCCGACTCAGCAAAATCAAGCGGCATGACGTCTTCAGCGAGCCAGGCAGGCATGTCGGAAGCGAATCGCAAGGCGGCATCGTCGCAGGTGCGCCAGGCGCAGGCGCAGTCGAGTTTGGACGCGTTACGTCGCGGCGAGTCGGGTAAAACGCCGGCTGGAAGCCCGCTCAAGGAAATCTATTTCGACTTCGACCGCTATGATCTCTCCGGCGATGCGCGCGCGACCCTGCGTCATGCCGGCGATTGGCTGAGAAGCAATTCGGCGCCACGAGTCGAAATCGAAGGCCACTGCGACGAGCGCGGCACCAATGAATACAACCTTGCGTTGGGCGCCAAGCGGGCGCAAGCCGCGAAAGATTATCTCGTCTCGCTCGGCGTGGCGAGCGAGCGGCTGTCGACGATAAGCTACGGCGAGGAAATCCCGGTGTGCCGCGAAAACAGCGAGACCTGTTGGCAGAGGAATCGCCGCGACCGGTTTGTCGTCTTGGCGCCCAAGCCGGGAGTTTAGCGAGGATTATGATTGGCGAATGTTCGTCTCACC
>JAICHC010000317.1 GCA_025922795.1 Candidatus Binatia bacterium
AAAAATCGATGTTGCCGATCTGGTCGGATCCTCCAAGCCGCCGCTATTTTTGCATAAGCGCGCGCCGAAGGTTGCAACCGTGATCAACATCGACAACGAGGTGTCGGACGATTTTACGATCATTGAAATTTTTACGGAAGATCGCATCGGTGTCCTGTTTACGATCACCTACAATCTGCATCGGCTGGGTCTGTCGATTCATGTGGCGAAAATTTCAACCAACGTCGACCAAGTTGCCGACGTGTTTTACGTGACTGACCAGGACGGCGGCAAAGTGATTGACACCGGACGGCTCGAAGCCGTTCGCGAAACTTTGCACCGGAACCTGACATCGCAAAATGACGCCCGCGAAAGACTCGCTCAGCCCCTCCATTGACGCCTTCCTGGCGATGGCTGCGGTCGAACAGGGCCTGGCGTGCAATACGCTGGAGGCCTACGGTCGCGACCTGGCCAAGCTCTCGGAATTTCTCGTCGCGCACGGCGTTTACGAGTGGCAAAGCGTTGATTCTCTGCAGATTCGCTCCTTCATCCGAGCGCTTCGGAGCCGCGGACTGAGTCCGCGCAGCATCGCGCGCCATGTCGTGACCATGCGGAGATTATGCCGTTTTCTCGAAACCGAAGGATTGCTCAAGAAAAATCCGTTGCCCGAGGTTCTTCTCCCTCCGGGGCCCAGAAAACTTCCGCAAACCCTGTCCGGCGAAGATATGGGTCGTCTGTTGGGCCAGCCGGACGCCGCCAAGCCGCTTGGGGCGAGAGACCAGGCGATGCTCGAACTTCTTTACGCGACCGGCTTGCGAGTATCGGAGTTGGTTCGGCTCGAGACGCGTCACGTAAACTTTCAAGGGAATTATCTCACGGTCAAGGGAAAAGGGGCGAAAGTCCGCCCTGTGCCGTTCGGCAAGTGGGCGCGCGATCGCCTGGCAGATTTCATGGGCCGTGGAAGAAATATTCTACTCAAAGGAAAAAACAGCCCATACGTGTTTACCAATCGCTCCGGTAAGCCTTTGACACGGCAAGGCTTCTGGAAGCTCATCCGCCGTTACGCTGTGGCGGCCGGTGTCGAAAAACGGGTAACGCCGCACACCTTGCGCCATTCTTTTGCGACGCACTTGCTCGAAGGCGGCGCGGACTTGCGCTCCGTCCAGTCGATGTTAGGGCACGCCGATATCTCGACCACGCAGATCTATACTCATGTCGACGGCGCGCGGCTCAAAAAGGTTCACCGGGAACATCATCCACGAGAGCGAGGGGCTATGAAGAAACGGTAGAATGGACAGATCGGGTGTTCGATACCGATCACCCAAACTTCGCTATTCCATTGCAGCTCCACTTCGCCTTGTCTTTTCGTAATCGTTGCCGTATTTCTATTGAGTAACTCTCCCGCGAGATCGTCTTGGAACAAATCATCGGTCAAATCATTATTTGGGCGCTGCCCGTGTTAGTGGCGGTGGTTTTTCACGAAGTCGCCCACGGCTGGGTGGCCAATCGCCTTGGCGACCCGACGGCAGCCAAGCTCGGCCGTTTGACTCTCAATCCGTTCGCGCACGTCGATATTTTTGGCACGGTTCTCGTGCCGCTGATGCTCGTCGTGGCAAACTCACCGTTTGTCTTCGGCTGGGCGAAGCCGGTGCCGGTCAACTACTACAATTTACGCCACCCAAAGCGCGATATGATGTGGGTGGCCGCCGCCGGACCCGTGACGAATCTCTTGCTTGCGGCAGGCTGTGCGGCGGTTTGGAGGCTGCTCGCGCCGATGACGGCGATGCAAACCGAATCAGGGATTGTCGACTTTTTCGCTCCGGTCGTCTTGATGGCCCAAAGCGGCATCCTCATCAACGTGACGTTGGCAGTGTTCAATCTATTGCCGCTGCCACCGTTGGACGGTGGTCGGGTTTTAGCCGGGCTGCTACCCGAGCCGTTGTCAAGGCAAGTTGCCAGGATCGAACCGTTCGGTTTTATTATCCTGATCGTGCTGCTGATGACTCGCACTTTGGATCAAATCATCGGTCCGCCGACCGAGTTCTTGTTGAAACTTTACCTGGGAGTCTTTTAAGGAAAGCCATGGAAATCATCGTTAGCGGCATGCGACCCACTGGCAAGCTTCATCTGGGACATTATCACGGCGCGCTCACGAATTGGCTCCGCCTGCAAGAACGCTATCAGTGTTACTTTTTCGTCGCCGATTGGCACGCTCTGACCACCGATTATGCCACGCCCCAAGGAATTCGCCAGAATACGCTTGAAATGGTGATCGATTGGTTAAGTGTCGGGCTCGATCCCGCGCAGTCGGTTATCTTCCGGCAATCGTCCGTCATCGAGCATGCCGAGCTGCATTTGCTATACTCCATGATTACGCCGGTATCGTGGCTCGAGCGCAATCCGACCTACAAAGAACAGATGAGAGAAATCGTCGGCAAGGATCTCTCGAACTACGGTTTCCTCGGCTACCCGGTGCTGCAAGCGGCCGATATCACGATCTACAAAGCCAATAAGGTTCCCGTCGGTGTTGACCAGGCGCCGCATGTCGAATTGACGCGCGAGATCGTGCGGCGCTTCAATCAACTCTATCGGCCGATTTTTCCCGAGCCGGAGGTGTTACTGACCGAAGCGCAAAAGGTACCGGGGCTCGATGGCCGTAAGATGAGCAAAAGCTATGGCAATGCGGTTTTTTTATCGGATGCACCGCAGGAGATCGACGCCAAGATCAGCCGTATGATGACCGACCCCGCCCGGGTCAAGCGCACCGATCCGGGCGAGCCGGAAAAATGTCCGGCGTTTCAACTTCACAAAATCTACTGCACGTCCCAGGAGATCGAATACGTCACCCAAGGCTGCCGCACTGCCGGAATTGGCTGCCTGGACTGCAAGAAGATCATGATCAAACATGTGATCGAGGAGCTGGCGCCGATCCGCGAACGCCGCGCGCTTTATGAAAAGAACCCCGCGGCGGTCGAGGATATACTTGCGGCCGGCAACCAAACCGCGCAGCAAAAAGCCGCCGAAACCATGGCGGAAGTGCGCGAAAGCGTCGGGCTATGAGCACGCGAGTGCAACTAGAGATTTTCGAGGGGCCGCTGGACCTCTTGCTCCATCTGATCAAGAAAAACGAGGTCAGCATCACTGACATTCCGCTCGCGCTGATCACCGAACAATACCTGGCCACCCTGGAGCTGATGCAAACGTTGGACCTCGACCTCGCCGGCGAATTTCTCGTCATGGCAGCGACGCTGATTCACATAAAATCGCGTATGCTCTTGCCCGTCGGCGAAGAGGAAGCGGAGGAGGAAGAAGGCGTGGACCCGCGCGCGGAGCTCGTCCGCCGGCTGTTGGAATATCAGCGCTACAAGGAAGCCGCGGCGGAGTTGGAACAGCGTGAAGTTCTAACCCGTGATGTCTTTGTGCGGGCATCGGCGCCGATCGAAGAAGCGGGTCCGCGCGAATTTCGCGAAGTGTCGGTCTTCGAACTCTTGGGCGCCCTCAAGCGGGTCATCGACCGGCTGCCGAAGGACTTTGTTCACGAGGTCACGCTTGAAAAGGTCTCGGTGCGCGAGAAGATGACGCTCTTGCTCGATACGCTCCGCGATCAGAGCAGGGTGGTTTTCGAGTCGCTTTTTGCCGATGTCAAAAGCCGCCTCGAGATCGTCGTCACGTTTCTCGCTATGCTCGAGCTCGTCAAAGTGCGGGCGATTCGGATTTATCAGGATGATATGGCCGGGCCGATCGTGATCGAGGCGGCAGCCGACATGGACGAAGCGGCGGAGCGCATCGTTCTCGGCGAAGGCAAGGAAGAGCAAGATGGAGCGTGAAGAGATCAAATCGGTTGTCGAGAGTCTGTTGTTCGTCGCCGAGGGGCCGCAATCGTTGCAGCGGCTCGGTGAGATCCTCGATTCGGTCGATCGCGCGACCCTGCACAGCGTCATGAACGAGATCCAAGCCGATTACGAGAGTCAACACCGAGGGATTCGCCTGGTCGAGGTCGCCGGTGGGTACCAGTTGCGCACGGCCAAGGCTAACGCGGACTGGGTAAAAAAGTATCTTGGCGGGCGGCCCGCCAGGATGAGTAAGGCGACGCTCGAAACCCTGGCGATCATCGCCTATCGCCAACCGATTACCAGGGCTGAGGTCGAAGCGATTCGCGGCGTCGACGTCGACGGCGTCGTGACGACTCTGTTGGAGCGCAACCTGATTCGTGCCGTCGCGCGCAAAGACGTGCCGGGGCGGCCGTTTCTCTACGGCACGACGCCCGAGTTTTTGCAGCTTTTCAATTTGAAGGATCTCTCTCAGTTGCCGACGCTCAAGGAGATGGAGGAGATTTCTCTGCCGGAAATTCCCGGCGAGGCGATCGCGCTCGATCCGCTCGAAGAAAAGTAGTCACGGCGTGCCATGGAGCGGCTGCAGAAGATCCTCGCTCGAGCGGGCTTGGCATCACGGCGGGAAGCCGAGCGCTGGATCGTCGAGGGCCGGGTTACGGTGAACGGAAGCGTAATCCGAAAGCTTGGTTCTCAGGCTGACCCCGCCAAAGACAGCATCAAAGTCGACGGCAAGCGCATCAAGCCCGCTGCAGCGCCGCTGTATTACGCGCTTCACAAGCCCCCTGGCGTCATCACCACCCTCAACGATCCGGAGCATCGTCCGGATTTGACCCCTTATCTGGCACGCCTTGGCGAGAAGCGGCGGCTCTTCCCCGTAGGTCGGCTCGATTACAACTCCACCGGGCTTCTGCTGCTCACCAATGATGGCGATTTCGCGTTGCGGTTGACGCATCCGCGTTTTGGCGTGAAAAAACT
>JAICHC010000318.1 GCA_025922795.1 Candidatus Binatia bacterium
AGCCGTACATAGTCCGCAAACCAACTGCCGTCCGATTTTTGCAATGTGGGTTGGACGGCGGTTCGAACTTCCTGCAGAAAACTCTCTCTCGCCGATTCTGGGAGCGAATGGGTAAATGGTTGGGCGAACACGCCCAGCCAGTCGAGGATATCGCCCGGCAGTTTCGTCGGCCGGGGAGTCATCTCGCAGTACTGGACGGTAAAACCGAATTGACTGAGTAATTTGGAATATTCTCCCGCAGCCGGATAGTACCAGGGATCGACGCTCCACGAGTCGGTGCCGCGTCGGCGTAGGGCGGTGTGAAGCGCGGCGCGGATGGTCTCGACGTTGCCTTGGCCGCCGAACTCGCCGACGAATCGGCCTCCTGGTTTCAAACACCGCGCCACGCCTTCGACGACTTTGCCGGGGGGTTGAACCCAGTGCAGCACGGCATTCGTGAATACGGCATCGAAAGATCTTTTTAGCGCAATCTGACGCCCGTCCATGACGAAGGCGTTCAAGCCGCGGCGGTGCGCGGCTTCGACCTGGGCAAAACTGGAATCGGCTGCGTAGACGAAGGCCCCGGCGGCGGCAATTTTCTCCGTGAGCGCGCCGTCGCCGCACCCGAGATCGAAAATGCTTTCGCCGGATTGCGGCGCGAGCAATTGCAGTAGCGGCTCACCGAGGTCTGAAACGAAGCGCGCATTCTTCGCGTAGCTCTCGGGATTCCATGAAGTTTCCAGGCTCATGACGCCACGTTAACATGTCGTCACTGGCTTGAAAAACCGCCAATTCTCCGTACTCTTGTTTACTTTATGGCTACGCGCGACGCGGATTTATCAGCTCTACGCATCAATCGCTCGCCGCAAGGAACAAAACCACCGCGAAGATCTCGATCAGTGGGTAAGATCATCGGCTGGTTGGCGCTCCTCGCATTCATTGTCGCGGCGGTCATAGGGTTCAGAGAGTGGCTCAATCCGGGTATCGAAGTTCAGCTGGCCACCGCGGCGCTCACCTCACCCTCCGAGGCGGATGCGGTGCTGACGGCAAGTGGATACGTCGTCGCCCGGCGTAAGGCCGCGGTGGCATCCAAGGGCACAGGCCGCCTGGTTTTTTTGGGGGTCGAGGAAGGTGACAAGGTTACCAAGGGCCAGGTGATCGCCCGGCTCGAAGACGCCGATGTGGTCGCGGCGCGCGAGCGCGCGCGGCAAGATTTACGTGTCGCGGAAGCGGATCTTTACGACGCCAAAAAAAACTTGGAACGAATGCGTATCCTGGTCCAGAGGGAGATGATCGCCCAGGCGGAATACGATGTCGCCGAGGCGCGCTATAAAAGAGTCACTGCAACCATCGAGGCCGCCAAGTTCGCCCTGAGGGAAGCCGAAGTGGCGGTAGAGAACACGCGCATTATCGCGCCTTTCGACGGTACGGTCCTGAAGAAGAATGCCGACGTCGGCGAGATCGTCGCGCCTTTGGCGGGCGCGGCCAGCTCGAAAGCGGCGGTGGTGACGATCGCCGATATGGCGTCCCTCGAGGTCGACGCCGACGTCTCCGAGGCGAACATCACCCGAGTTACGAGTGATCAGCCCTGCGAGATCACGTTGGATGCTTACCCGCAACATCGCTATCCCGGTTACGTCGCGAACATCGTGCCTACGGCGGATCGCGCAAAAGCGACGGTGCTGGTGAAAATCAAATTCAAGGAATACGACCAGCGAGTGTTACCGGAGATGAGTGCGAAAATAACTTTTCTCGCCGCAGGCTCTGCTGTGAATACCGACAGCGAACCGGTTTTGACGGTTCCAGCCGCCGCAGTGGCGGAGCGCGATGGCCGGCAAGTTGTTTTCAAAATCAAAGATGACCGCGCCGAAGAGGTGCCGGTCAAGGTCGGGCGCAAATTGGGCGGATCGGTGGAGATCAAAAGCGGCCTTAAGGAAGGTGAGAAAGTTATCGCCAGGGCAGAGGAACGGATCAAAGCCGGCGTGAAGGTCACCCAAAAAACCAACTGAAAGTCTCTGGCACGGATGGAAGCGCCGCTGATTGAAGTCGCAGAGCTGTACAAGTCCTATCACCGCGACAGCCTCGAAATACCGGTTCTTAGCAACATCAATCTCGAAATTCTCGAGGGCGAGTTCCTTGCGTTCATGGGGCCCTCGGGCTCCGGCAAGACGACTCTGCTCAATCTGATTGCCGGCATCGACAAGCCAACCTCGGGAAAGATTATGATCGGCGGCGTGGCTATTACCGAGTTGAGCGAGACCGAGCTGGCGGTGTGGCGCTCGCGCAACGTCGGGTTCATCTTTCAGTTCTATAATTTGATTCCGGTTCTCACAGCGGTCGAGAACGTCGAGTTGCCGCTGATACTCACGCCGTTGTCCAAAAGAGAGCGGCGCGCCCACGCCGAGACGGCGCTGCAAGTGGTCGGTCTTGCGGAGCGCTTGCATCATTATCCGCGCCAGCTTTCGGGCGGTCAGGAGCAGCGCGTGGCGATCGCACGAGCGATCGCCACCGATCCGACGATCCTGGTCGCCGACGAACCGACGGGGGATCTCGATAAAGTTTCTGCGGAGGAGGTGCTGGAGTTAATGGAGCGGCTCAATCGGGAATTGAATAAAACCATCCTGATGGTCACCCACGATCCGCGAGCGGCTGAGCGCGCGCGTTCAGTGCGCCATTTGGAGAAAGGCGAGCTGGCGTAGCGTAGCAACCTGCTGAAAAAAGACTCATAGGCTTCGTTGCTCTCAGTCGTCGTTCGTCAACGTACCGCTGCAGTACGCCTCCTCGCGCCGATCCTCGCGCGCCTCGCCTCTGAGACCTTTTTGAGCAGGTTGCCGGAGGCGTGCTTACGTTTCCGTCTCGAAGTTGATCATGGAATTACTAAAACTACTTTTCCGTAACACCTTGCGCCACAAGCTGCGCAGCTTGCTGACCATCATCGGCGTCGGTGTCGCGGTTATGGCATTTGGACTGCTGCAGACGGTCGTCACGGCCTGGTATGCCGGCGTCGAGGCCTCGGCGGCGAACCGCTTGATCACCCGCCATGCCGTGTCGTTCGTTTTTTCCCTGCCGCTTGTCTATCGAGATCGCATCGCACAGGTATCGGGGGTCAACAAAGTGACCTACGCCTCGTGGTTTTCCGGCGTTTACATCGACAAGAATCAATTCTTCGCTCGCCTGGCCGTCGATTCCGATACGTTTTTCGATGTCTATCCCGAATTTATGATCCCGCGGGCGCAGTTCGAGGCGTTTCAGCGCGAGCGCAACGCCTGCATCATCGGCATCGACCTGGCGCGTCGTTATAACCTCGAGATCGGCGATATCATGCCGATTGAAGGGGATGTATATCCCGGCCAATGGGAGTTTGTCGTGCGCGGCATATACGAGCCGCGCGACCAAACCACCGATCCGGCGACGATGATGTTTCACTATAAATATCTCGATGAAAGAGTGCGCCAGGAAATGCCGGAACGAGCCGGCGAGATCGGCTGGTATGTCGTCCGCATCACCGATCCGGGGGACTCGGCGAGGATCTCTCAGGAGATCGACAATATGTTCGCCAACTCGCGCGCCGAAACCAAGACCGAGACCGAGCGCGCCTTTCAGCAGAGTTTCTTGTCGGCCGCCAGCGCGGTCATCACGGCCATGAACATCATGTCGTTCGTGATTATCGGCATTATCCTGCTCGTGGTCGGAAACACCATGGTTATGTCGGCCCGCGAGCGCACCCATGAATTCGCAGTGCTCAAGGCATTGGGTTTTTCCGGCGGTCAGCTTTTCTTTTTGCTCGCAGGCGAATCGATGATCCTTTCCATCGCCGGCAGCGCGCTGGGCCTGTTGGTGACGATTCCGGCGGTGGACGGATTTCAGACGGCTTTGCCGAAGGGCTGGTTCCCGGTGTTTTACATCAAACCTGAGACGATCTTGATGGGCTGCATCGCCGGCTTGGCCGTCGGCCTGCTCGCCTCTTTGATTCCTTTGCGGCGCGTTTTAATGACGCGTATCGTCGAGGGGCTGCGCTACGTGGGCTAACAGATTGGAGTATTGGAGTACTGGAGTGATGGGGAGGACGTCAGAATCCAATCCTCCAACACTCCATTACTCCAGTACTCCAAACTGAGTGATCTTATGCAGATACCGCTGAAATATATTCTGCGCAGCTCGACTTCGCGGCGGTTGACGACGCTCATCACGATGCTCGGCATCGCCCTGGTCGTGTTTGTTTTTACCGCCGTCCTGATGATGGCTAACGGGGTGCAGAAAACCCTTCGCTCGACGGGCTCGGATGACAATATAATTGTCGTCCGCAAAGCGGCCATGAGCGAGATCATGAGCATTCTCGATCGTGAAGCGGCCGGTATCGTCGTCAACCTGCCTCAAGTCGCGCGTTTTGCCGATGGGCGACCGATGAGCTCCAAGGAAGTCGTGGTGATCATCAATTTGGACAAGCTCGGCGCCGACGGCATCAGCAACGTCACCGTGCGCGGCGTCGAGGAGGCGGCGTTTCAGTTAAGACCGCAGGTTCGCATCGTCGAAGGCAGAATGTTTCGCTGGGGCGCACGCGAGGTCATCGCCGGCGCCGGCATCACCGATCGTTTTGTCGGCGCGCAGATCGGCGAAACCGTCAAGTTTGGCGGCGATGTTTGGACCGTGGTCGGGATTTTTGACTCCGAGGGCAGCGGGTTCGATTCCGAATTATGGGGCGATCTGAACCAGATTGCCGACGCCTTCAAGCGTTCTTCTCTTTCAACCGTTACGGCGCGGCTCAAAAACCCGAACGACTTTTCCGAAGTAACGTCG
>JAICHC010000319.1 GCA_025922795.1 Candidatus Binatia bacterium
CTCTTGACTGGATCTTGCTCCGTGGAACTCTGCGGTTGAATGAAACCAAGATCGAGGCTGTTCAGAATCATGCCCACGATCAGCAAAACCAGTGGAACAGCGATTATCAATACAGGATTCATAACTCTCCTTTTTCAGGCTCTTACTAGCCTTGGGTTATTGGAAGAGGAAGGGTCAGAACCCGGAGATGCTTTCGCTGTCGAACCGGAACCGAAGTCGACCACATCTAAAATCTGTGGCCCGGCCTGCTACCTCTTGCGCGCCATTACAGCCTTTACGTGTGAACTTAACCATCCCGGGCGGGAATTACTGTCTAATAGTGAACAACATCGAAAGAATTATCGTCGCCGATTTCGTCTGAATATTCGAGAATTCCCGAATTTGGGAGTCCCCTTTGGGTTATGTTCATTTGAACATTTGAACTATTGAACGGAAGCATTTGTATCGACGATCAGGCTGCTGTGTATTGACCGATTCGACCTGAATGCCGGAGCGCAAAGAAAAAACGTTTTCGTGGGCGAGAAACGACGTGCTCGTGGATCGTAATCGTGGTCGCGCGGTTTCCCTCCGGGTCAGCTGCTTGCTTTCGTTCGCCGTCAAGCTCTATATTCCGGGCGAAAAGGAAAGCGGCGCGACCATGAAGAGCAACACTTGGCAATTTCGGCCCAAACGGTTTGCTTGCGGAACGGCTTTTTGTTTTCTCGTTCTTTTCACCGGACAAGTTCTTGCCCAGGATTCGAAAAGGATTCGCATCGGCTATTCCGCTTTGAGCCTGAGCTTTCTCCCGCACCTGTTTGCCAGAGATGCCGGAGTTTTCCAAAAACACCGGCTTAACGTCGAACTCATTCAGATGGCCGGGCCGATCCAGGTGGCGGCGCTCACCGCTGGAGAGATCGACTTTGGTGCCGCGGTGAGTCCGGCGCTCTTCGCCGCCGTGAGGGGCCTGCCCATACGCGGAGTGATGATCGCGGTCAATACTCCGCTCTTCTATATCGTCTCTGAGCCGGGGACGAAGCGGATCGAGGATCTTCTCGGGAAAAGAGTAGCCGTCGATACGGTCGGCGCGCTCCAATATATTGCCGCCAAGGCGATTTTCAAAAAGAAGGGAGTCAATCCGGACCGGATTTCCTACATTCAGACCGGCTCGGTCTCCAACAGTGTGGCTGCGCTCAACTCGGGAGCGGTCAATGGCGCGCTACTTTCTATTCCAAACAATGTGATCATGACGCAAAAAGGATTTAACCAGCTCGCTTCGACAGTGGAAGCGGGAATCAATTTTCCTCCCGCCGGTCTGACGGTCCATGCCAACAAGCTGCAAAAAGACTCCGCGCAAATTAAACGGATGATCGAAGCCATGCTGGATGCATTGGTACTGATCGAGACCGATAAGCGCGCTGTCATCGGTTATATTCAGCGCCAGTGGAAACTCAGTCCGCAACTGGCCGAAGAAACCCATCGTCTCGCCCGTCCCACCTTCGTGGCAACCGGAAAAATGAGTTTCGAGGACGTCCAGGAATTTCTCGATACCGCCTATGAAAACGGCCAGATTCAGCAGAAAGCGAGCAGCCGGCAAGTCATGGACTACGGTCCGCTCGATGAAGTGCTGAAGACCAGGCGAGCAAAATAAAGTCCGCGCTTAGCGCCGGTTCGCTCTCGCGACCTTCCCGCTGAAATACTTCCAGGTCCAGGCCGATTCCTCCAAGAGCTGGGTGAAACCGTAGCGCTTGAGCCAGGGCAGCTCATGGAGCTGTTCGCGGCGGAATTTGACGAAGGCCTCGACTTCTTTCGGCGGAACTTTCGGAAAGTCGCGCCCGCCGGCATTGAGACAGTATAGATTCATCCTCGCCTGCTCTTCGAGATCGATCATGTTGACGGTCGCCTGTTCGACGGTCTTTCCAATCGTGACCGCGCCGTGCGCTTTGAGCAACAACGCGGATTTCTGACCCAAAGCCGCCGCCATCGCGGAACCGGTTTCGTCCGTCGATATGAGATTCATGTCATCGAAAACCGGAACTCCCTGCAGGGTGATATGCGCGCCTTCGTGACACACCACCGACATAGGGATATTGACCACGCTCATGACCGTGGCAAAGCGCGGATGGGCGTGGACGATGCCGCCCACTTCGGGCCGGCTCTTGTAAACGTGAGTATAGAGCTTGATCTCGGCCGGAGGGGCGATGCCCTTCGGCCCCGATACAATGTTGCAGTCGAGATCGATGACGAGCTGATCCTCGGGACGGAGCGATTCGAGCGCATCGTTGCGGTATCCGCGTCCCTTGATGACGATGAGATCGCTGTCGGGAATCCGCGCGCTCGCGTGCCCGACCGCAGCGCGAACTCCCGAGCAGATTCCCGAGGCGGCAAGAATCCTGCACGCGGTGGCGACCTTCTGTTTCAATTCGTCTTGCAACTTTTTGGCCATTAGAACTTCCTCCGTCCGTTGCTTTTGTCGTGGTGCGACAAATTTCAGCGAGCCATACCATCCTCCTCCCGCGCAGGCAATCAGAACGGCCCATCAATCGCCGCATCTCTCGTCCCTTTCGTTGACAATGAAATCGACCCAAGCTATGCAAATCTCTTCGATGCTGAAGGAAATTGACACCGACGTTCTGGTGATCGGCGGCGGCATCGCCGGCGCTTTTGCCGCGTACCGGGCGCGCGCCTCGGGAGCGCGCGTGTTGCTGGTCGATCGTTCTTATTTTGGCCGCAGCGGATGCAGCGCGTTGGCGTCGGGAGTCTATCCTTCCTATATGCCGGGAGACAAAGTCGAGGATTGGATCAACGGCCTCGGTGCCGGGCCGCTGGTCAATCAGGCCTTGCTCGTGAAGTCGCTTCCGGTGATGTACGAGCACCTGATGACGATGGACCGCTGGGGCGTAAAGTGGCTCAAAGAGGGCAAACAGATCGTCCGCATGGGCGCGCCCGGGCGCACCTTCAAAAACGGCGTGTGGATGACCGAAGGCGGGCCGCAGATGATGATGGCGGTACGCGCCGGCGTGCTCGAACGCGGCGTCGAGGTCCTCAATCGGGTCGCGGTGACTCAGCTGCTGACCTCGGACGGTAAGCTCCCGACCGAAGGACAAGTGATCGGCGCCACCGGGTTTCATGTCCGCAGCGGAGAGATTTACGCGATTCATGCCAAGGCCACGGTCATGTGCACCGGTCCCTACAAGTTTCCCTATCCCTGGCCGGGCAGCACTCTCGGTTACATGCCCGTGGATCTCTCGGGCGACGGCATCGCCATGATGCTTCAAGCCGGTGCGGAGCTTTCGCGCTTGGAGTTGGGCGGCATCAATTTAAACCCAGACAATCTGCTGTGCGCGCCGGGTCTGGAGTCGCTGATGCCTTCAGGCGCGAAGTTCGTCGACAAAAACGGCCGGCGCTTTCTCGCGGATTACGACCCCAAGCGAATGGAGATGACCAGCCGCGCCCTTCTTTATTTCGCCGTCGCGCATCAAAAAGAATCGGGGAAGATTCCGTCGATGGATCTTCGCGAAATCAATTTCGAGCGCCTGGAGCTGCTCAAGAAAGCGATCCCGATCGTGATTTCCAGCTACGAAGGCTTAGGCCTGGACATCACCAAGGAAGCGGTGCCCTACAGTTATCAGGTCGCCGGAACCGCCGGCATCTTCGGCGCGGGAGCGCGGATCAGCGAACGAGGAGAAACCAGTGTTCCGGGGCTGTTCGCCGGCGGCACTTGTACGGACCTCGCTTATTTGCCGGGAGGCCACCTTCCCTTCTGTTCGGTCACCGGCCATTGGGCAGGCGAGACGTCGGGCGCCTATTCTGCCGGGGCGCAGCCCGATCCGCTGGTCCCCCGGCAAGTCGAGCAAGCGCTCCGCGACATCGAAGCTCCGCTCAAACGGCCCGATCGAGTCCGTTATGCGCCGGTCCATCGCCGTCTGGGAGAGCTTGTCATGGAGAAAGTCGGTCTCGTGCTGCGCGGCGATCGCTTGCAGACCGCGCTCGATGAGCTTCTGGCGTTACGCGACGATGAGGTTTCCCGCTTGTATGCGCGCGACCCTCACGAGCTCGCCAAGGTTTGGGGTCTGATGCACTACACCCGGGTCTTGGAAGCGACCTTGCGCGCTTATCTCTATCGCACCGAAAGCCGAGTGGCTTTCATTCGCGAGGACTACCCGGTGATCGACAACGTCAATTGGGTGAAGATGGTGATCGTGCAAAAGCACAAGGGTTCGCTCAAACTGTGGGATGAACCTCTGCCCGAATCGTTTCACGTCGTGCCGGTCCGCCCGACCCAGCACATGCACCTGGTGTTCCGCCAAAGCGAAGGAGCCCATGCCGCACGTTGAGGTGAACCGGGCGGCGTGCACCGGTTGCGGCGTCTGCGTGGAGACCTGCCCGCCGGATGTTTTGCGTCTCGATCAGGAGAACAAAGCCTTTATGGCCTATCCCGAAGACTGCCAGGGCTGCTTTGTCTGCCAGTGGGACTGTAAATTCGCAGCCGTGAAGGTGCATGTCCGTTGACGAAAGATGCAGACCTAGTTCAGATCCTGCTTTCAGGGAATTTTTTCGCTAGACTAAACTCACCGCAGAGGCGCCGAGACGCAGAGTAAAGTATTTACGGAGAAGAGCGGCGCGAAGCGGTGGCGACGAGACTTTCCTTGAGCTTTTTCTTGTCGACCTTATGACCCGACGCCACCTTGGGAAGAGTATTCAAAATTTCTAGCCGCTCCGGCCGTTTGAAGCGAGCCAGCCCTTTTTCTTGCAGGAACGAGACCACCTCGTTCAACGTCACAGCTAATCCA
>JAICHC010000320.1 GCA_025922795.1 Candidatus Binatia bacterium
GTCGCCGCGAAGGAGCTTGCGAGAATCGGTGTAAAAATTATCGGCGTGGCGGACCGAACCGGCGGGTTTGTCGACGCCAAAGGATTGCCGATCGACAAACTCCTTGAAGTCGCAGACAAGAATCACAGTCTCGAAGCCTGTCCCTACGGCGACCAAATCGGCAGCCAGGAAATCCTGGAGCTAAAATGTGACCTGCTCATCCCCGCCGCACTGGAGATGCAAATCACCGAGATCAATGCGCCGCGGCTGCAGTGCCGCATTCTCGCCGAAGGCGCCAATGGGCCGACAACTCCCCAGGCGGACGCGATCCTGAGAGAAAAGGGCATCTTCTTGATTCCCGATGTGCTCGCTAACGCGGGCGGGGTGGTGGTCTCGTATTTTGAATGGGTACAGGATCTGCAAAATTTCTTTTGGACTGAAGAGGAAGTCAACAACAAATCGCGTGATATTCTAGTCAAAGCCTTCCATCAAGTGCTCGAGATGAGCCAAAAGCATTCGGTCGACATGCGCATGGCGGCGCTGATGATCGGTATCGATCGTGTCACGCAGGCGATGCTGTGGCGCGGCCTTTACGCGTAAATTTCTTCCCGGCACAAGTTGCGGCGGGATTGATTGAAGCCGCCCGCGGAAACTGCTAACGAGGAGAGCAGCAATAGAGGAAGGAATTTAGTAATGGTTCAAGCGACGCAACTTAGACCGGGCATGGTCATCATCCACGAGGGTGATCTTTTTCGGGTTACGGCCGTACATCATCTCACCCCAGGCAACAAGCGCGGCTTTATGCAGACTAAGATGAAGAACTTGCGGACCGGCATCGGTACGGAATACAAGTTCCGCTCCGAAGATCGCGTCGATCAGGCGATTCTGGACAACCGACAGATGCAGTATCTCTATGCGGAAGGCGATCTGCATACTTTTATGGACACCGAAAACTACGAGCAGATCACCTTGAGCGCCGAAGAGATCGGCGGGCTTTTGTCGTATCTCTTGCCGAACTCTGTGGTCGGCATTGAATTTCACGACGGCAAACCGGTTGGTATCCATCCGCCATCGAGCGTTGATCTGGAAGTGCTCGACACCGAGCCGTCGATGAAGGGCGCTACCGCCAGCGCATCCTACAAACCAGCGAAATTGGAGACCGGCGTGGTCGTGCAAGTGCCGCCTTTCATCCAGGTGGGTGACAAAGTGCGCGTCGATCCTACCGACGGCTCCTATCTCGAACGGGTCAAGTAGCTTTGATCTGTTTTAAAACGGCTTCAACTTGCCACTGGAGATCTTTCAGATCGCCATTGTTCTCGATCACGTAGTCGGCGAGCCGACGTTTTTCTTCCAGGCTCATCTGGGCATCGATGTGCTTCTGAGCTTCCTCGGCGCTGAGGCCGTCACGTTGCCGAAGTCGTTGTTTTTGAACGGCGCCGTCACAGGCAACTAGCACGACGGGCCGAAGCCACTCGTGCAAGCGTCCTTCGAATAAAAGCGGTACTTCGTAGATGACGATCTCGGCTCCGGCCGCCGCGTGCTGGCGGATCCGCTCTTCGGCCAGGGCGCGGACACGCGGATGGATGATCGATTCGAGTTTTTTTCTGGCAGTGGTATTATTGAAGATCACGGCGCGCAGCTTCTGCCGGTCCAAGGTTCGATCGGATTGCAGGATCTCGACCCCGAATGTGTCGACGATCTCGCGCCAAGCGTCGTGTCCCGGCTCGACGACTTCGCGCGCCAAAGCGTCGGCGTCGACGACGGCGGCGCCGAGTTGCTGCAAAATTTTTGCTACGGTGGTTTTGCCCGAGGCAATGCCGCCGGTTAGGCCGACCAATTGCACGGCACAAGTAATGGCAAAATCATTGCGGGCTTTCAACTGGAAGCACCTAGAACGGACGAACCACAAAGGCAAATCACGGAACGCAGCGAGATCGCCGTTGCGCAGGGCGCCGAGGCACATAGAGAGGTGAACAGCCAATGGCTAAAGTCGTGATCTACATCACCACTTACTGCCCCTATTGTACGGCAGCGAAGGCGTTGTTGCGTTCGAAAGGCGTCGTCTTCGAAGAGGTTGATGTGACCCACGATCCGGACCGCAGGATGGAAATGGAAAAACGATCGCAGCGCCGCACGGTGCCTCAGATCTTTATCGACGATCGGCCGATCGGTGGCTATGACGAGGCTCGGAACCTGGATTTTGCCGGAGAACTCGATCGTTTGCTTGGATTAAAAACGGATTGAGGGTTACGAGGACAAAGAACCTAAAGCGAATGCGAGAGCGATCGGTCGATTTGGAGGCGGCGAGCGGATTCGAACCGCTGCATCGAGGTTTTGCAGACCTCTCCCTTAACCACTTGGGTACGCCGCCTTGATCGTTTAGCTAACATGAAGCTTTCACGAGTTGCAACAACGGCGCAATTTATTGACATCGAACAGGGAAACACGTAATTAAATCTACGGATTAGGAGTAGCGGCAATGGCAACGATGATCACCAACGATTGCATCAATTGCGGGGCATGTGAACCAGAATGTCCGAACAACGCAATCAGCCAGGGTGATCCGGTTTACGTCATCGATCCGCTTTTGTGCACAGAGTGCGTGGGTTTCCACGATTACGAGGCGTGCGCGGCGGTTTGCCCGGTCGACGTATGCGTCACCGATCCGAATAACATCGAAACTGAGGAAACGTTGATCGCCCGCGCTCGTTCGCTGCATCCGCAAACCGATTTCGGCGATACTTTTCAGTCACGGTTTAGAAAAGGCAACGGGCAGGCAGCGCCGGCGGCGCCAGCCCCACAGGTCGCGGCACCGCAGGAAAAGGCCGCGGCAAAACCGGCGCCCGCTTCAGCCGCAGCACAGTCAGCTGCGCCTGACGTGCCCGCCGCCCCGGTCGCGAAGGCCATTCCGGCGGCGCCTGCGGCAGCGCCAAAGCCGATACCTCCCAAGCAACCGCCGAAGCCGAAGAAAACCTTTCCGGACGAATTGCCGATTAGTTTCGAAGCGGCATCAGAGAAGTATACTCGTGGTGCGACTCATCTTCCGGGATTTGTTCGTCTGGCCGTGATCTTGTTGCAACCCGCCATTGGCGCTTTCCCGCATGATACCAAAAAGCGCCTGGAAGACGCGCTGCAGACTCCTTTGTTTACAGCGGCAGGGAGCACCGCGGCCAACATCGTTCACAACGCGGTTCTTTATCCGCTCATCTGTATGGTGATCGCGGCAGCGGTCAACGGGCCGCAGATCATTTTCAGCCAGGCGATCAATAATTATGTTCTCATCGGCTTGGCGGTCGCCGCTGCCGAGGGAATCTTTCGCCTCAAGGACGGCTTCTTTGGCGCCAAACCGGCCGATGAGATGAGGTTTCTGCCGTCGTTTTACGGCGCTCCGTTGGGACTGATTTTAGAGCCGCTGCTGGCCAAGTACACCGGGATGATCAGAGACATTCCTGTGCCCGTCGACGGTTTCTATTCCAAAGGTTTCGACGATAAACTTGAACGCGAACGCCGCTACGGCAATGTCTACACAGTGGAAGATCGAGGCGGAGCGTATCTCGTCCGCATGGAGTTTCCCCGCCGGGTGCCGGATATCGGCATCGCCAAGCGAGAGCAGTTGCCGGACGAAATGCCGGATTACGACTACGATCTCGCTTTACAGCCGGGGCAGGTGGTGGTGAAGGGCAAATGTGCGGATGAAAAAGTGCGAAACATCTCGTCCAGTGCCGGCGCGTTTCCACCGGAATTCGTCACGGTGATTCCGTTGCGCCAGAAAATCACCGGACTGGCGCATCGCTACGAAAACAAAGTGCTCGAGGTTTTGGTTGTTAAAGCATAATTCCCAAGAGCGTAGCACAGCGATCGGCCACGACTTAAAGAGAAAATCCAACCCGACCCAAGAGCCACAAGGTGAGGAAAGAGCCCGTGGCTCTTTTGCGTTTAGCGAGCGTTTGAGCGTTCGCCCCATGACGAACGCCGATCTCGATGAGGTGATGGCGATCGAAAGAACATCGTACCGCTTCCCTTGGAGCACCGGTTTTTTTCGCCAGGAGCTGCAAGTCGCCTGCGCCCGCTCGATTCTCGCCGAGACCGACGGAAAGATAGTTGGTTACGTTCTTTATTGGCTCCTGCCTGGAGCGATAGATATCCACAACCTGGCGGTGCATGTTGACTACCGGCGCCGGGGTATAGCGCGCATTCTTCTCGACCGGGTCATCAGCGAGGGGAAGCGTCAGGCTATAGTTCGCGTGATGCTTGAAGTTAGGAGATCTAACATTCCGGCCCAGAGACTCTATGAAGCGCTCGGTTTTGCGACTACTGGAATCCGCAAAGGTTACTATTCGGATAACGGTGAGGACGCCCTGGCAATGACCCTCGAATTGAACGCAAACACTTAACTCAGGGCGTCTGCCCAAGCGCGGCACATAGCGCACTCAGCCATCGCTTGATATTTAATATGTAAACAATTGGAACACCACGGGAATCGTGAGTCCGGCTCCCTCCCTTGACGGGCTCTGCTCGTCTGGTGTATAAATTAATTGTTGATGAAATTGTTTTAGCGGTCAGTATCTTTTGACCGCTAATTTTTTTGAAGGTTCTTATGAGCGGACGACGATAGCTGCATGATGGAAAATTCCTGCCAGAAACGAGCAGCTATTACACAGTTCTACTCAACCTTCCAGCCATCCTTCTCGCACGACATTCCGCTTCTCTGTAGTTTCGGTCCTAGGGATTTCTATAAGTTCGAACAAAAAAGCGAAAGTTTCGACTCAGGAGGAA
>JAICHC010000321.1 GCA_025922795.1 Candidatus Binatia bacterium
CGAAGACGGCCAGCGCGCGCAACTGAACGGCGCTGTCATCGCCCAGCGGCAAGGTTACCGTGGCGGCAGCGTACCCCGGCTGCCGTTCTCGGTAAACGTTGGATCAGTACAAGTTATCGAACTCCTTGGGGCGCCGATAGCCATTGAGACTCACGCCGGGCTTGAGCGCCTGTTCACAGTCATTCACCGAGGGCAGATAATCGGTCCAGCGCGGATCCCAAGAGAGTTTTTGCCGTTCTTCCAGGACGAGCTTGCGGAACTCATCGATGCCAAGCTGGGCAATTAAAAATTTCATGCGTGCCCGCGCGCGGTTGCGCTTCTCGCCCAGGCGGGCGAAGACTCGCGAGATCGCCTGCATCGTCGGCAGAAGCCCTTCTTCCGGCAAAAATTCGTCGAACAGTTTCGCCTTGTACGGCACCGAGCCCAGGCCGCCGCCGACATAGAAGGCAAAACCGCGCCTCACATCGTCGCCAACAACTCTAGTCCTGGCGATCGCGCCCATGTCGTGCATGGTCACCAGCCCACAAGGATTCTGCTCGCAGCCAGAAAACGCAATTTTCACTTTGCGCCCGAAGTCCTGAGTGTCGGGGTGGCCCATCAAAAATCTCGAGCAAGCTTTGGCGTAAGGAGTCGTGTCGAAGGTTTCCTCGTGGCAGATTCCGGCGAGCGGACAGGCGGTGACATTGCGCACTGAGTTGCCGCAGGCTTCGCGAGTCGTGACTCCGACCGCGGCAAGCCGCCGCATCAGCGCCGGCGTGTCGTCGATATGCACGTAGTGAAGTTGAAAATCTTGCCGCGTCGTCACGTGAACGACGCCGTCCGCATATTCTTCCGAAAGATCGGCGATCGTTTCCAGTTGCTCCGGCGTCACACCGCCGAAAGGAATCTTGATGCGCGTCATGCCTGGAGCATCCCAGAGCGTATCTGGCCCTTTGATGACGTCTGCCCGCAACTGGAGTTTTTGAATCCGTTTGCCGTCGTGCCTTTGGCCGTTATCGTAGCGCTGGCCGTAAATGCCCCGGCGTAGTCTCGTCTCGGCGAAGACTTTTTCGTCGATCTTTCCCTGCTTTCGCAGTTCCATCTGCTGCTCGAAGATGTCAATTTCGCGGCCGAGGTCAGTGGGGATTTTGTCCGCCAGTTTTTCTCTCCAGCTTTTGCTCTGCTGCATAGAAACCTCCTCGGAGCCCATCAAATCTAAGTTAGTTGATGATCTTAGTCAGGAATCGCTCCAAAAAATTTTGTGCTTAGATGTAATACATGAGCGCACCCACCTCCGGCTTACAGAGATCGGCCAGAGTGGTTTCTTCCAATACCGTTTCCATAGCGCGAACTCCTCGCGCCCATGTTTCGATCAACCTTTGCGTCACTTTCGACATCGACCGGCCATGCATTTGCGCCTTAAGCTCGAACCCGGCGTCGGGACCTTCCAACACCGAAAGAACCTCCTTGACCGATATCGTCTCCGGCGGCCGCGCCAAGACGTAGCCGCCGGAAGGCCCGCGCGCGGCGTTAACCAAGTGACCGCGCTTGAGCAACACCATAATCTGTCCGAGATACTGCAAAGGTATCTGCTGATTGCCGGCAATCTCTTTGACTTGCATGGCGCGCCGCTGCCGATAATTGTCCGCCAGCTCTGCAAGTGCGAGCAGCCCGTAATGGCCTTTCGAACTGACCTTCATAGTTGGGTGTTGAGTTAGCTGGCCGGATCTTAAGTAATCTGATCAGATATGTCAACAACTCCTAACCCTAGACGTTTTCATCGTCCCAGTTTGGCGCCTTGAACTCGGAATTCGAACCGATATTCGGAGATTGCATCACCGCACGACTCGCAGCTATAGTTACGCAAAAGCGGATGTTTCTGATCCTGCGATGCCCAGGAAATCGTCGACAGCGCCGGGGCAAGGTAACTTGCAAACTCATCGAAGGCGCCAACCATTTTTACAACCGGCACACACCGGAATCGTCGAAATCATCGATCAATGGCTTAGCCGCATTATCGATTAGGCGGCAACGGCTGGATTGGCAAGCCGTCGGAAACTCAAATGGAACTCACTGGCGCTTGGCGGGGCCGTTGATTCGATAGAGCACCCCATGATCGTAACCACCTCACCGTACGGATCGTGGAAGTCGCCGATCAGCGCCGACATCGTCGCTGCCGGTGAAGTCGGACTTGAACAGGTCAAACTTGATGGCGATGACATCTATTGGATCGAGCGCCGCGCTCATGAGGGCGGGCGAAAAGTTATCGTCGGCCGGTCGAGCGATGGAAGAGTTACGGAGATAACCCCGCCGCCGTTTAACGCACGGACGCGAGTGCACGAGTACGGTGGCGGCGACTATTCGATTGCCGATGGAAAAATTGTCTTTTCGAATTTCACCGATCAACGCCTTTACGTACAAAAACTCGGTTCCGAGCCGAAGTCACTGACTCCGCAAGTCACCCTGCGGTACGCCGACGGCCAAATCGACAACCGCAGAAATCTTTTTTTCTGTGTGCGCGAAGATCATTCCCGCCAAGGCGAAGCCGTCAACAGTATCGTCCGTATTGATCTCAACAGCGAAAATGAGGGCGAAGTTATAGTTTCCGGCAACGACTTCTACTCATCGCCTCGCCTGAGTCCCGACGGCTCGCAGTTGGCATGGCTTACCTGGAACCATCCGAACATGCCCTGGGATGGCACGGAGCTTTGGGTCGGCAAGCTCAACCACGACGGTTCCATCAGCGAGAAAGAGAGAATCGCCGGCGCTGTCGATGAATCGATTTTCCAACCGGAATGGTCGCCTCACGGAGTTCTCTATTTTATCTCCGACCGCTCCGGCTGGTGGAATCTCTACCGCTACCGGCAAAAACAAATTGCGGCGCTTTGCCCGATGGACGCGGAGTTTGGCCAGCCTCAGTGGGTTTTCGGCTCGAGCCTTTACGCCTTCGCATCCGAACACCAAATCGTGTGCAGCTACAGCACAAACGGGTGTGACTACTTTGCGACGCTGGACACTCAGACCAAAGCGCTCGACACGATCGAGCTTCCGTTCAGCGCGATCTCCCAAGTTCGCTCTGCGGGCAATCGCGCCGTTTTCATCGCCGCCTGTTCGACCGATTCAACCACTATCGTTTCTCTGGACCTAGATAGTAATTCGATTGAGATCTTGCGACGATCACGCGCCACGGCAGTCGATGCCGGTTACCTTTCTACCCCTCGCTCCGTAGAATTCACCACCGAGCGCGGTTCGATCTCATACGGATATTTCTATGCGCCGCAAAACCGTGACTACGCCGGGCCGGCGGATGAAAAACCGCCTCTGTTGGTGATCAGCCACGGCGGGCCGACCTCATCGACCTCGGGGGCGTTGAAATATTCCATTCAGTATTGGACCAGCCGCGGCATCGCCGTCCTCGACGTCAATTACGGCGGCAGCTCCGGCTACGGCCGCGCCTATCGCCAACGTCTCAACGGCAATTGGGGCATCGTCGACGTCGATGACTGCGTCAATGGCGCGCGTTATCTCGCCGAACGCGACGAAGTCGACGGCGATCGATTGGCCATCCGCGGCGGCAGTGCCGGCGGCTACACGACCCTCTGCGCCCTCACTTTCCGCGACGCTTTCAAAGCCGGCGCCAGCCACTACGGCATTAGCGATCTCGAAGCACTGGCCAAAGACACACACAAGTTTGAGTCACGCTATCTCGATCGTCTGATCGGCCCCTATCCCGAACGGCGCGATCTTTATATCGCCCGTTCGCCGATTCACTTCACCGATCGCCTTTCGTGTCCGATGATCGTCTTCCAAGGCTTGGAAGACAAAGTCGTCCCGCCCAATCAGGCCGAAAAAATGTTCGAAGCCGTTCGAGCAAAAAACCTCCCGGCGGCGTACCTCACTTTCGAAGGCGAGCAGCACGGTTTTCGCAAAGCGGAAAATATTCGTCGCGTTCTAGAAGCCGAACTGTATTTCTATTCTAAAGTCTTCGGCTTTGCTTTGACTGATCCCGTTGAACCGGTCGAGATTGCGAATCTGTAACCTTTGAACGTCCTTCGGATCCGCTTAGTGCGGCTCTTTGAGTAAGGCATTGCGGATGTCACTTTACCCACACGAGAATTTTCGGATTGATTGGTTTGTTTAATTTGCCGGTCTTGGGTGTTGCGGCGTTTTTCGCGTCGCTGATCGGGTCGGTTGCCGGTTCCGGCGGCACGGCGCTGCTCTTGCCGGCGCTCGTGCTTTATGTCGGCGTCCAGGACGCGATTCCGATCCTCACCATTGCGAACCTTTCCTCCAACTTAGGCCGCGCCTGGTTCAACCGCCGTGAAATCGCGATTCCGGTGGTAGGCTGGTTTTCGCTCGGTTCCATCCCGTTGGCATTGACTGGCGCTATGCTCTTCGTCGTAACTTCGCCGATTGTCCTGACGCGGGTCTTGGGAGCGTTTTTGCTCCTGATCGTGGCTTGGCGGCGTCTCAGTCTCGGGCCGGCGAAATTCGATTCACCGAAATGGTTCACTCCGCTAGGCGCGGCCTTCGGGTTGTTGAACGGTTTCCTTGAAGGCGTGGGCCCGCTGATGGCCCCTTTCTTCCTCGCCTTCGGCCTGGTGCGCGGTTCGTATATCGGCACGGACGCCTTGGCGACCGTATTCATGCAAGTCTCCAAACTGGCCGTGCTCGGTGGAGCGAACATCCTCGACAATAAAATCCTTGTATCGGGTCTGATTCTTGTGCCCTTCATGATCGGCGGCGCGCTTGCAGGCAAGAAAGTCGTCGA
>JAICHC010000322.1 GCA_025922795.1 Candidatus Binatia bacterium
CGACCGCGATCGCGTGATCGTATTCGTGCTCGTGCGGATTTCACGGTCACGTCTCACGGACACGCTCACAAATCTCTATGAGGCGATTGAGTGATCGGGATATGAGGCTTTTACAGCAGCCTGCTAGACTAGTCGATTCTCAGGACAATTGACAAGATGGCAGTTACAACGAAGACCAAAGACATAAAGGACAGGATGACGAGAGCGCCGATGCCAACGTATCTGAGCTTTTCTGGGACGTTTTTGAGTTGTATCAACATGCATCACCAATGACGCGTTAGAACTGACGCATACCGGCTAGGATCAGGGCGCGGCGGATGCCAAGCGTCAAATCACCCTCGCCCAATTTTACAGCCAGCTTTAGTTCCAGAGCGTCGAGCAACACCTCAATCTGTTTGAGCGGTTGGACATTGCACCTTTTGCCTCCACCGCCTGATTTCTTTTTTTTCCGCACTACTTTGTTGTTGGTCACGATGCCGTTCCGCTAAGGTGTTTGCAACGAGTACGCCACGGGGCCAAAAGTGCGCTGCGGCTCCTGTTCTTCCCAAATGCTCACGGCACTACGCGGATTGGATTGCCCGAATAAAGGAATCCTAGGTAACGAGGACTCAATCGGCCCTAACCTCCAGAGTCTCGCCTCGAGCGATTGACCGAGGCGATGGCGAAGATCGGGTGTCCGGTGCTCCGCTCGAGCGCTTTCAATGTCTAAGCCGGCTAACCTGATCGGCGCATCAAGGCAAGTAAAGCTGGGCGGGCATCATCGCCAAGCGCAGGGTCGCTCTACGAGCCGGGCCGGCGCAGCGACGCCTGGCTGAAATGCTCGCCGTTTACGAACCTGCCGGAACCCGAGCGCTATCGGGGGACGTAGGATTAACAAAGCGGATATGGAAACTGCCGTTGGCTTCGACCCAAGCTCGTGCGCAAATCGAGTTCACCGAGCAGACGCCGGACGGTCACCTCAGGCATGCCAGTTTCACAAACTGCGAGATTATAAAGAACCACGCAAGGTAGGGCGCGAATATGTCGGAGTGAAGACCGAAAATAAGCAAACTACGTGGCAATAACTTTCGAGTGCGCGGCACAGATTTCTCTGATTGACTTTGAAAGATCCCGGGTAAAGCCAGCCCTCGGGTATGCGCAGAAAAGAGAAAACGTATCGGTTTGGCAGAGGCCATTCCAAAGATGCTCTAAACGCACAGTAGCCCCTTGATCTCCGCGCGCCCAGAGTAGGGCGACCATTTCACCAAATGCCCGCACTTTTCTCCCCTCGCCTCTTGCCCGCTTGATAAAACCAGCAATAACCTGCTCAAAACGCGCGTCATCCGGCCATCCGTTTACCATAAACCGTTCTAAAACCTGTTCCGCTTCTAATCCAATATAACGATCCTGTGCACGGAGCTCGTTGAGACCCAGTCCATGCCGCTCCAGGCGCGTTTCAAGGGCGCGGAGATGTGCAGGAGTGGCGATCACAATCACACCATCGTTGGCCTGGAGCCCGGCTTTGATGAACTCCTCCAACGTGTCCATGAAACCGCTGTCGTCGTCGTAGATTTGAACGAAGTGCTCGGAAGGAAAAATCTCACCCCAAAAAACTTCGTTTCCGGTCCCCTGAAAATCAAAGCTATTATTGATAACATATCCGGTACGGGCTGACTCATGTTCTGCACTGTTATAAAGATCCACATTTTTAGAAATATAAGGAACGGCGGCTGGATAGAAGCGGTCTGCGAGAGAGTAGACCAATTCTGCGTCCTCAGCCTCACAGAGGATTCTCACTGCGCGATTGTTTTTAAAGCCGCGGCTGACAACCCCATTTCTCAGGATTGCATACTCGCGGCTTGTCAACAGACATCTGCCGAGCAGCCCGGTATAAGTTTCGACGGGAAGAGTAACGGCTGTCTTCATCTGATTCTTCTGAGGAACGCGCGGTGAGAGCGTTTGGTTCAGCACGGATCTAGTTCCCGCGTCCAATTTGTTACGCAAATAGCGTGCTCGTGAGACTATCAAAAACACGTGTCAGCCCAACGATCTAACAACAACAATTTCGCCAGCTTAGAAGCGTCCAGCTTTCCCTGACGGCGCGAGCTTGAGACAGTTGCGCGACTCGATCTTAGATGACCTGGAGCAGTCTTGGGACATGGGCTACCGAGTTCAAGCCCGCATCAGCCGAGGAATGAAACACGTTCGCTCAGGAGGGGTCTGCGAGGCGCGCCGAGGCACCAACCTGGTGCTCAGCTCGCTGCCGGCCATGGCTCGGTCTAATCAAGCGACCGATTCGAGCCATTTACCTTAGGAGTCGTAGTAGATCGTCGACTTTGTCGATCTCTATCATCTGTCCGCGGAGCTCGCCTGCTCGCTGAAAAGTAGTATGCACGTTGGCGTAGATCAGGCCATCCCGCATTGCGAAAGCTAGCGCGGCAAGATTATTGACAGCTCTCCCGATCGTCGGGACGCAGTCCACGTTGTTAAAGTCGGCATTCGTCAGAACACCTTTCACCTCAACGTTCTGGGCGTCTACTGGGACGGGAAGCGGTCCCGGAGCAAATATTCCAAACGCAACCGGGCCGTTCTCGCCCGGTAAGGCACAGTGAAAATGCGCATTAGTAATCGTTCCGGTAGTGTTTCTGATTCTGAGCTCGAACTCCAATTTCGTGAAACCCTTATCAAACTCCACTTCGATGTCACCAATTGCGTCAGAAGGATTTTCAGGCACCTCTTGAGCAGCGGTCAGACGCGCTTTGAACTCGAGACCGCTGTCGTTGTTATCATCAGCGTATGTGATTCCGGACAGAGCGAGAAAAACACTCAATATGATGACTGTTTCCCAAAAAGTTTTCATTTTTTGGTCCTCCTTCCGATAAATGCTCCTACAGAGTTCTAATCGACACGCTACGCGACCTGCCTCTCGGGCGAGCGAAAAAAAAAGGAGCCAAGACTTACATCCTGGCCCCTGCCGTTTTCTTGCCTTGCCTCGACCATGCCGCGCTTCTTCTCGCAAGGCAACTGCTCGTTATCGTCCCTACCAAAGCAATTCTGCCGAGCAGTATCACGGCATTTCGTAACCCGAAAGGATGGAGGCCACACAGCCGTGACTGGTGCTCAGATAATTTCGGCTTGTGACAAACGGCAAAATACACCGCCTTACCTAGCAAGGTTTAAGTATGTCACCCGAACCGAACGTTACAAGATGGACTGCTAGGAATTGTGGAAACACAAGGCAATATTCCAAAAACCATTGCGTCAAAGACCCGCGGCTGCCGTGCGCGATAGCCTTTCTACGAATCAAATTTGCTACTCCCGTGTAGTCAAGTTGCCACACTGACTCAGTTCGTACCCGAAAAAAACTGATTTTAATTGGCTTGCCTTTGTGGCATATCCGTTGCTCAAGAAAGCGCAGACTGCCATGAAAAGAAACCTGCTTTGGATAATGGCTTTTGTTCTCCTTCTTGGTTCTGTTCACGATCTAGCCGACGCCCACCAGCGGCGCATTCCGGTCGTAGCAAGGTTGAGTTCGGGTCCGTCTGGCGACCCGCTCCAGAAGGCCGGGTACGCGGCATTTCAACAAGGGCTTCACGAATTGAGCTGGTTGGAGTCGCAGGACGTCTGGCTCGAACCCCGCTGGACTGTGACAACCCAAGTAAAGCACGCGAGCTCCTCGCCGATCTCGTCCGGCGAAGAGCCGATGGGATCGTCGCTAATGGGAGTCTGATGAAAGCAGCAGCTAAGGAGGCTGCATCTACGATTCCCATCGTTATGGCTAGTGCAGGGACCGAGCCTGTGGCGGCTGGATTTGTGCGAAGTCTTGCTAAGCCGGGTGGAAATATCACGGGGCTGAGTCTTTGTCCGCGGACCTGGATGCGAAGAGATTCGAATTGCTTAAAGAAGTCGTGCCAGGTCTTAAGCGAGTCGGAGCGTATCCGGAATTTCCGCAAGCTGAGATGCGCTGGAGAGATGCCGAAGCGGCGGCCAAGTTGCTGAAACTTCGAACCCAGCCCTGGAAAGTTCGAAGTTTAAGCGATATTGAAGCCGTTTTTTCCAGCATCCAAACCTCCCGCCTGAATGGAATGTTGGTGTTGTCAGACAACCATCAACTGCCTGCCGTTTATCCATGGAGAGCATACGTAGAAGATAGGCGTTTGATGATGATGACGTATGCCGCTAATCTCCTGGAAATGCAGCGAAGGTCGGCGACATTCGTTGACAAGATCCTGAAGGGAGCCAAACCTGCTGAACTTCCCGTCGAGCAGCCAACGAAATTCGAGTTGGTGATCAATATAAAGGCCGCAAAGCAGATCGGATTAACCATTCCGCCCAATGTCCTGGCGAGAGCCGACCAAGTTATCAGGTGACCGGCGAGATGATCAGCCAAGCAAATTTGTCGAGGAAGAGAATGGTTAAGACATTGCCTGTTCGCTTCTTTTGCCACAACAGGTGGTCGGCACGACCGGAAACTCTTATGTACATTCCTCTTTTGTTGGCTTTGCTCTTCACGTTCAGCCTGCCAGCACGAGCCCAGGCCCAGACGCGGGTGCGCCGCATAGGATTTTTGGGAAACTCGACGCCTGTCCTGGAAGAGAATTTAATCGGCCCCTTCCGCGACGGATTGCGCGATCTCGGTTATGTGGAGCGGAAAAACATTGTCATCGAGTATCGATGGGCTGAGGGCAAGTACGAGCGCTTTCCCGCGCTTATCGCGGAGCTGATCGCCTCGAAGGTCGAACTCATCGTGACCGCAGGGACACCCGCCG
>JAICHC010000323.1 GCA_025922795.1 Candidatus Binatia bacterium
CCGGATTCGATCCGGGACCATTCGACGGCGTGATGGGACCGAAGACACGATCGGCGTTGGAGCGGTATGAAGCAAGCCAGCGCGGCAGGAAAATCAAAGCGAGTTTAACGACCACGAATATCCGCGGGCAATACTGAGCGGCGAAGGCTGAAATGCAAAGGAGGCATCACGGGTTAACCCGGATGCCTCCTTTTTTTTCCGTCACCGCAATTGATCGAGTGACTAATATTCGGCTTGCTGTGAGCGCTGAATCTGCTGGTTGTTGCGGTCAATGGTTCGTTGATTCTGCTGGATCTGCTGTTGATTGCTTCGGTACTGCTCGTGCTCCTGGCCCTGCATGTAATCGCCGACCAACGCACCGGCGCCGAGTCCGAGTGCGCCGCCGATAGCGGCGCCGGCACCTGGGTGACCCATTGTCGCTCCGATAATTCCGCCCGCTGCGGCGCCGCCCAAGGCCCCGATTCCCGCTCCCTTTTCCCGGGTGGTCAACGATCCGCCGGAGCAGCCTGCGATGACCATTCCAGCCAGCGCCAACCCCACCAACTGTATTGAAATTCGTTTTGTCATTTTCTACCGCCTCCTTTTTGGCTTCTCCGACCGATTGAACTCATTCACTGATGAACGGGGAGCAACGCTTGTGCCACGTGTCGGCGAGGCTTGAAATGACTAGATTTGCCAGAAGCTACAGAAAAGCGGAATCAACTATCCATCGGCTTCCGTGGAGACAGTAAAAATGGCGCTGTGTGATTTACACGAATGTCCGGGCTTAACCAGGCCTGGCCATTTTTTCCACGTCGGCGATGCTGGGACCGTTCAAGCGAAACGCGCGGTGTGCGCGCCACTCCCGAACATCCATTTGGCGGATACCGAGAGCGTGGTGCGGATCTTGGGCAGCGAGTGCTTTCGCCTCGTCCAGGCTCGAAGCGAGCATGACATAAACGCCGTATTCGCCGTCGGTCGTCGGTCCCGAGAAGAGCAGCCGGCCGGCGCGATGTTGATGGTCGAGCCATTGACGGTGCGCTTCATAATTACGCTCTTTCTCACTATCTTTTTCAGGCAGCGAACGGGACAGCACGAGATACCACATATTTTCCTCCCGAATCTTGGCGAACCCTAGGCGTTGCCATACTAATCGAGCAAAGCCCACTTTACCACTTGCTTCAGCAATTTGCCGGCGATAGAAGTCACGTCGGCTCAAATCTGAACTGTCAGGAGGAAGCGCAGATGCTCTCGCAGCAGGAAAATGAGTTGCTGACCCGTATCGGCCGCCATATGCCGATGGGGGAGCTGATGCGGCGTTACTGGATTCCCGCGCTGCTGGCGGAGGAAATTCCGACGCCTGATTGCGCGCCGGTTCGGGTCCGGCTGCTCGGCGAAGATTTGGTGGCGTTCCGCGATTCCCAGGGAAGGGTCGGGCTCCTCGGGGAACATTGCGCGCACCGCGGTACCTCGCTGTTCTTTGGCCGCAATGAGGCGTGCGGTTTAAGATGCATCTACCACGGCTGGAAATATGACATAGCCGGCCATGTGTTGGAGACGCCGGCAGAGCCCGCTGGTAGCGATTTCAAAAACAAGCTTCGTCACATTGCCTACCCGTGCAGCGAAGTCGCCGGCATCATCTTTACTTATATGGGTGCGCCCGAAAAACGGCCGTTCATGCCGCGCTATGAATGGTGCGATTTGACCCCAGAACAAGTTTACCCGGTTAAAGCCTACCTCCAGTGCAATTACCTGCAGGGTATCGAGGGCGATTTCGACTCATCGCATACATCGTTTCTGCACAACAATAATCTCGCCAACGCCGAGCGCTTGAAACGCGACGGCGCGCCGATTCTGGAAGCCGAGGAGACCGCCTATGGCATGCGCGCGATCTCGATCCGGAAAGCCAGCGCCGAGCGGATTTACGTGCGCACGAGTCCCTACATCATGCCCTCGTTCAGTATTGTGCCCGGGCCGCCAACCGAGAAGTTCGATGACGATGATATCCGCGGTTTTCGTTTTTGGGTCCCGATCGACGACCAGACCACCTGGCTCTATATCTTGAATATGCGTAAGAAACCTTTCTCGGTGGAAGAGCAAAAAAGTTTGCGCGCTTGGCTCGAGCCTGACTACCGAAGGGTTCGCAACGCGGCCAACAACTATCTGCAAGATCGCCAGCGGCAAAAAACATCGAGCTATACCGGCATTGCGGCGATGAATCCGGCCGAACAGGATGGATGCGCGACGGAAAGCATGGGCGCCATCTGCGACCGCACTCAGGAGCACCTCGGCTACAGCGACAAAACCATCATTGCGCTGCGCAAATTGTTGCTGGCGGCGGTGCGTGTGGTGCAGGATGGTGGTGAACCGCCGCACGTTGTGCGCAGCTCACAGGATGCCGATTTTTCGCGCTTACGCTCGATCAAAGGAGTTTTGCCGACAGGGTCGGATTGGCACAAGGTCATGGAAGGGATGGGACCGAACGATGCGTAAAATTTGGTTCAAAAAGTTCAAGACGTTCAAATCGCTCAAGCCTTTAGGTCAACAGCCGATTTGGACGGTGCCGAGAGGACTTAGTGATCTCGTCTTCGTAAATAAACGAGCCGCGGCAGTTACATTTTGTTTGCTTCTGCTAGTTAGTTTCGCCGCGCCTAATTTATTCGCTCAATCGCTGCAAAAAGCCGTGGCGATGATCGGCGCGCGCAGCGGTGCCTCGTGGCCGCTGTGGATCGCCAAAGAAGCGCGGCTCTACGCCAAACATGGCCTCGACGTCGAGCTGGTTTATGCCGTGCATCCCGGCCCCATCGCGGCGATCATCAGCGGCCACGCCACCATGACTTCGTCGGGCAGCGATCCGGCGTTGCTCGCCGCGGCGAAGGATCCTTCACTGGTCGTGCTCGGCGGCTTCATGAACAAAGGCTCTTTCGCCATGATCGGTTCTAAGACGGCCACCGATATGAAACAGCTGGCCGGCAAAAAAATTGGCATTGGACGGGTCGGTGATCCGCCGTATCACATGGCCATCAGCTTGCTCAAAAAGTTCGGGATGACGGCGCGGGATATTCAGTGGGTGTCGGTCGGTGTCGATGCGGCCGCGCGCGCGGCGGCCCTGCAGAGCGGGCAAATCGATGCGGCGTTGATTACTGCGCCCGCCTACTTTCGCTTGCAGTCGGCCGGCCTGCCGGTGCTGGCGGTGCTGCTCGAGCACGAGGATATCTACGTCTCGACCTACTATCTGTTTCGCCGCGAAGCATTGACCAAGCAGCGGACGACCGCGCTTGCCTTCATCAAGGCGCACGCTGAAGCGATTAAAAGGTTCTACGACGATCAAGCTTACGCTACGGAGATCATGATCAAGTACGGCGGCACGCGAAACCGCGACGACGCCAATCGGGTGTATGAGCTCTACAAAAACGCACGCGTGCTGGAACCTATCCCCTACGTGTTGAAAGGTTCGGTGGAAGCCGTTGTCGAGCGCCAAGGCGCGGAGCTGAAGGGCGCCGAGTTCGCGCGGATCATCGATAACAGTTTGGTGGACCAGCTGGTGAAGGAAAAATATTTCGAAGCCGTATTCGGCGCGTCGATCCGCAATGAGCAGCAGCGCAAGCAGGCGATGGCTTTCGGCAGGTAAAGGCAGCGTAATTTCTTCAGGCCGCGCAGGGCGATCGGGTGCAAGAAAGCATCGGTGTTTCAGCAGCGTTCTAACCTTTCGAATTTTCGTTGGTCTTCGAGGACGCAAATTACGCCAGAGCCGCCGCTACCGATTTACAGTCCCGGCGTGATGATGAACCAAAATATGCCGAAGATTATTTGCCGCTGTTGAGCTGTCGGACAAAGCGATCGTCAAAAAATTGCGCCGGTTTGGCGTTTTTGGCTTCGGGGATGGTCTCCGACAAGAAGTCCAACATGCCTTGCAGTCCCGGCTCGGAGGTGACCATTTCACGCCGAAAGCCGGCTCTCTTATAGAATTCATAGGTGCGCTCGAGAATTTCCTGATCCGTCTCCTTCGTGTATTTGCCGATCACCTTCATGGCAAATGGTTTATCGGAGTAGTAGCGCTCGATTCCTTGGCGTACGGCGCGCAGCAATGGCGTGAGGCGCGGCGCCAGCTCATCGATACGGCTGCGTCGGACCACGAGGCCGACGTTCTGATACGGCACGTCCAAGAGGCTCACCACCGAGCGAAATCCGGAGCGCTCCATCTGAAAACTAGCCGGTGGTGAGCCGACCCCGCCGGCGATCTGGCCGGCATAAAAGGCCGCGACGATCTGTGGGCTGCTGCCGAGCGGCCGCAGCTGGACATCCTTAGGACCTAGTCCCAGTTTCTTGAGAGCGACCAATGTGCCGTACGCGACCGGGGTGGCCGGCCGGTCGGTGCCAACGATCTTGCCTTTCAATTGCTCAATGGTTTTGATTTCAGGCGGAACGTAAAAATCCCAGATCATCGTGTTGAGCAGACCGGCCACGAAAACGACATCGAGACCGCGCACGGACGCGGTGATCACCGGCGCGGCGGAAACTTGCACGACGTCGATCTCGCTGGCGATCAGCGCCGGGATCGCGGAGCTCGACGGCATCGAGATGACTTCGGTATCCAATCCTTGTTTGGCTAATGCGCCGGTTTCCTTTGCCATCCACACCGAAGCCATGGTCGCCGAAGTGCTGAGATAGGCAATGCGCAGCGGCCGCGCCGGGCGCGGGCTCGATTGGGCACCAACTTGAGCCGCAGTTAGAGCGACCGCCGCCAGGGCGAAGCTGGTCAAGA
>JAICHC010000324.1 GCA_025922795.1 Candidatus Binatia bacterium
GAGGAGTCGTTCGTCGTACACGATTATGCGCAAGATCCGGTATCGAAAGCCTATAAAAGCTTTTTCGACAGTACGGAATTCCGCACCTGCAAAAAATGCGGCGAAATCATGCCCGCACCGGAAAAACTCTAGCCGTGTTCGTGCACGTGAATTCGTGGCAAAGTATGCCAATGCCACCATGAGCGCTTGAGCCTCGACCGCTTCAGCAGTTCCGTTTCCTCGACTAAAACAATTGGAACGTTTGGAACCACTGGAACAGCTTTCTTAGATGTTGAGCTCCTTCGATCGATCGTACGGATGCCGAGCACCCGCCGCAGCACCTTCGCGCGGAAAAATCCTGTCGATAGCGGCCAGCTCCGCCGCCGTCAGTTGAATATTCACGGCAGCCGCATTTGATTCCAGGTGGGCGGTATTGTACGTGCCCGGGATCGGCACGAAGAAGTCGCCCTGATGGAGAATCCAGGCAAGGGCAAGCTGGGCAACCGTACATTTCTTTGACTCCGCAATCGTTTGAAGCTGTTTCAGCAACGCGGCATTGCGGGCGAAATTCTCCTCGTGAAAGCGCGGCCCGCGCCGTTTTGCTTCCTTCTCGCCGAGATCGGCAAAGTCCTTGAATGCTCCGCTGAGAAAGCCGCGGCCGAGCGCATAGTAGGCGACGTAACCAATGCCAAGCTCTCGCACCGCCGGAATCGTGTTGACTTCATAGTCGCGCGTCCAGAGCGAATATTCGCTCTGGACCGCGGTCACCGGGTGCACTGCATTCGCCCGGCGCAGCGTCTGTGCTCCGGCTTCGCTCAAGCCGATGTGCCGGACCTTCCCCTGCTCGACCAGCCGCGCCATAGCACCGACCGTGTCTTCGATCGGGATTTTAGGATCCACGCGGTGTAGGTAGTAAAGATCGATGTAGTCGGTCTCGAGCCGGTGTAGTGAGTTCTCACAAGCCCAGGATACGTACTCGGGCTTGCCTTCCGCCTCCCGTCCTTCTGCCCAGGGTTGGCCGCGCAAGTTGCCGAACTTGGTCGTGAGCACGACAGCGCCGCGCTTGCCCTTGAAAGCTTTGGCGAGAATCTCTTCGTTGTTGCCGTTGTTGTGATCGGCGGTGTCGATAAAGTCGATGCCGAGATCGACCGCCCGATGCAAAACCGCGATAGCTTGCTTTTCATCGGCCTCGCTAAGCTTGCCTTGAAACGGCGGGCAGCCATAACCGATCGCAGAAACTTTCAAGCGCTCTTTTCCAACATGACGATATTCCATTGGCGATCCTCCCCGTGATCGATAATGATCCACTTCGCCGCATCGGCGCAAGTTGCAACCTGCGAAAAGTTTGCTAAAAATCGCGCGAACGGTCGAATCACAAAGGAGTCTCTATGACGAGAAGACATGGGCTTTCCGCGTTTTTGCTGGCGCTGGGCTTTTTATGGACTGCGGCAAATGTCGTTGCGCAGGAGTCGTTCTACAAAGGCAAAACTGTGCGCATCATCGTCGGCGGCTCGGCCGGCGGCGGCTACGACACTTACAGCCGAGCCATCGCGCGCCATCTGGGCAGGCATGTTCCCGGCAACCCGACGGTCGTCGTCGAGAACATGACCGGCGCCGGCACTTTGATTTCCGCGAATCACGTCTATAACGTTGCCAAACCCGACGGCCTGACCATCGGCCATTTTATCGGCGGCCTCATGCTCCAACACGTGCTCGGCAAACCGGGTATCGAATTCGACGGCCGCAAATTCGAGCATCTCGGCGTGCCGGCCCAGGACACCACCACCATCGGTATAACGAAGGTGAGCGGCGTCACGAGCATCGACAATTGGCTGGCGACCAAGAAGACGCTGAAATTCGGTGGTGTCGGCCCGGGCGCCGCTACCGATGACGTCGCGAAAATCGTGCGCGCCACCATTGGTGTGCCGATGCAGCTCGTATCGGGTTACAAAGGCACGGCCGATATTAAATTGGCCGTCAACAGCGGCGAGCTGCATGGCCTGGTGAACTCGTGGGAGTCCTTTAAATCGGGCTGGATAAAGGAGGTCGAAAGTGGAGCGGTGATGGTCGTGCTGCAGATGCTGCCAAACGGACGCCACCCTGACCTTCCCAGAGTTCCGTCGATTCTGGATTATGTGAAGAACGAAGACGGACGTAAGATCGTCCAGACCGGTGTGTTCGACTACGGCTCGATCGCGCGTCCCTATGTCTTGCCGCCAGGTACGCCGAAGGACCGGGTCATCATTTTGCGCAAAGCGTTGGCGGATACTTATAAAGATCCGGAGTTTGTTGCCGACGCCAAGAAAGCGCGTCTTGACATGGCCCCGCTCAGCGGCGAAGAGCTGGAAAAGATCGTCGAGCGCACCTACAATCTCGATAAAGCTTTGGTTGCAAAGCTCAAAGAGATCCTCAAGTGAGAAACCGGATCGACTGAAAAACCTCGAGGCGCGCAGCAATCAACCGATCCCAGATTGCTGAATCAATAAGCAAATATGATGTTCACCACGAAGGGCCCGGCGCGGCAGAGCCGCAACCAAAATCTCGGAATATCTCCCGCAAAGCCGCAAAGGGCGCAAAGACCGGAGACTACGGGTGAAAATCATTCGTAAGAGTTTTCATCTTCCCCGTTAAAACTTCGCGACTTTGCGCCTTGGCGGGAGCCATTTCCGGCTCCGTATACTTTCGGATTCCACATCATTTCCGCAGGCCGCGCAAATTTTGAACGATAGTCGTACGAAGCACACGAAGAATTCAGGAATTATAGCCCTTTTAATCTCTTAACTTCGTGCTCTTCGCGTCCTCTGTGGTGAAATATTCTCTTTCTTTTTTGATTGCGGCTTTGCCAGGCTAGGCGCTCTGTGGTCAATTGTCCGATTCTTTACTTGAGCAGGTAGCCGAACATCTCCCGGGCTTTGCGCACAACTTCCTGGCTCGGCGCATTGACCTTGGGAAATTTGTCTTTCCATTCGTACGGCCGCGTCGCGTCGACGACCATGCGCGAGTTGGTAAAGTCGCGCACTTTTCTCTGCTCGGGCGTGAGCCGCGGGTCCGCCGGCGTGCTGCGCATGCGCCGCAGAATATCGACCGAGGTTGCCGGATCGTAGCGCGATAGCATCGCCCACATGAGCTGATCGAGATTCGATACATCGATGTCATCGTCGACGACGATCACCATCTTGCAGCCGTAGACGCTCGCGCCGCAGCTCGCCGCCAACACGCCGACTTGCTTGGCATGACCGGCATAGCGCTGCTTGATCGCGAGCGCGATCAGCATGCGCGACGCGCCGATCTCGTGCGACCAAACTTGTGTCACGTCGGGCACCCCGGCACTTTGGAGCTGCTGTTTCAGCATCGCCGAGCGCATAATCGCGCGATAGCGCGCCATCTCGTCCGAGCCGCCGCCGATGGGCGGCACACCGAGAATGATCGGGTCGTTGCGATGATAGATCGCCTCGATCTCGAGCACGGGTTGGGCGCTCTCGTCCGAGGCGTAATAACCCGTCCATTCGCCGAATGGGCCTTCGAACTTGCGGTTGTCATTGTTCAAAAAACCTTCGAAAACAATTTCTGAATTGGCCGGAAACGGCAGGCCGGTGATTTTACCGCGCACGCACTCGACCGGTTTTTTGCGCATGCCGCCGACGATGTCGTATTCGCACACGCCGTAGGGCTGCTCCGTTCCGGCCATAAAGAAAAACAGCGGATCACCGCCGATCACCAGCGCCAGCGGCATTTTCTCGCCGCGTTTAAAATATTTCTCACGGTGCATGTAGCCGTGCTTGCCGGGCACCATCAACAGGCTCACGCTCCTCCGGTCCTGAATCATCGCGCGATAACAGCCGGCGTTGACCCATTTCTCGTCCGGGTCCATGGTAACGGAAAAACAGCCGGTGCCGATGTAGCGCCCGCCATCATTGACATGCCATACTGGCGTCGGGAATTTCAGGACGTCGACGGCATCGCCTTTAAGAACGTTTTCGAAAACCGACCCGTTGTCGACGATCAGCGGCGGAATATGCTTCGGATCTTTCTGATAATGAGCGAAATAGGCATCGCTCAACTCTTGCTTGCTGAGTCCTTGCGGGAAGCCGAGCGTCATCGCACGCCGCTTGCCGGCGAAGCAATTGATCAACAGGCGAAACCCCTTCGGACTGCCCGGCACTTCGTCGAATAGCACCGCCGGCCCATCGTCGGGCGGTACCACAACATCCGTCGCTAAGCCGATCTCCTCCTGCCAGGAGGCGCCGAGAACAGTTTTTAATTCACCCAACTGCTCGGCTTCACCTATCCACTGGCGCAAATCGGTGAAGGAAATATGCGGCTGAATCTGCGAACTATCGAACATGGCGGCTCCTTACGAAAATAAATCTAGGGTAGAATCTAGAGTTGACCAATGAATATCCTATCACAACGAGTATGCGAAATGGACTTCATCGAACAACCCGAGACTCTCGACTCGAAACCCTAGATCATTTAACACGCGGCATACTAGGGAATAAATAAGCTGTCGATAATTCCCGCCGCTTTTTTATCGAAAATCCCCAGCTCGGTGGCTTCCCGCAGATAGCGCTTTTCCACCTGGAGATTTGCCTTATCGGGCCAAGAGAAGTCGGCCGGCAGTAGAAATTGTTTGGTGCGCGGCCATCCAAGCTTCAACTCTTCGGCCGTCTCAAGCCCGAAAAAGTTCTTCGCGTGCTTGCGGAAATGCGCTTCATCCTCCTGCACGCCTTTGATCATGTCCTGCCAGGCCGCCCGCAGTTTGGC
>JAICHC010000325.1 GCA_025922795.1 Candidatus Binatia bacterium
AAGGGGGCGAGTCGTGGAAAGCGCAGGCACCAGGACTCAAAGGACGCTTTCGCACCCACGCCTAAAATTGAGCACTCGGGGCGTGGATCGGGTGGTGGCCAATGACCCACAGACGCTTTGCCTGGGCTTGGAACGAGTCGTCCCTTCGTCTCCAACCAACCCTGTTGTCTGGATACTTATGAACTCCTTAATAGATGCTGCAAAATCTCGCTTGCCCACTTTCTTAAGCAGCATATTTCCATAAAATAACTGTTGCCGGCACTGTGGTTGACGTTTAGATTGCTTCCCCGAGTCGGTGCTGTTAATGCGCGGCCGCGACTCTTTGAGCTATGTCTATCGCTAAAATTTTTCAAAGTTGCATCGCGCTCTTTCTCGGCACCTACGGCGCGGTCGCTCAGGCACAAAACACCGAGCTGCGCTTTGTCACCTGGCGCTCGGAAGCGCCCGAGGTCTGGAACCAGGGGATCGCCGAGTTCGAGCGGCAAAATCCCGGGGTAAAGGTCGTCAGCGAGATCGGCCCGCAATCATCGACCCAGCTTCACGATCTGCTCGCGCAGAAGTTGAAAAACCGGGATACGCGGCTGGATGTTTTCGTCATGGACGTGATCTGGCCCGCTGAGTTCGCCTCCGCCGGTTGGGCGCTGCCGCTGGATGGTTATTTCACTGCGGCGGAAAGAGAAAAGTTTCTCAAAGCGCCTATTTCGGCAAATCAGTACCGCGGCCAGATTTTCGGCGTGCCGCTATTCATCGACGCCGGGCTGCTTTACTACCGCAAGGATCTGCTCGAAAAGCACAAGGTATCTCCGCCGCGCACGTGGCCTGAACTGGTCGAGGCCGCCAAGACCGTCCTTGCCCGCGAACAAGATCCGCAGCTTGTCGGTTTCTCCGCGCAATTCAAGCAGTACGAAGGGCTCGTCTGCAACATGATGGAGTACATTCTCAGCAACGGCGGCGCCTTGTGGGACGAGACGCGCATGGTGAGCGCGCTCGGTCGCCCGGCTGCGATCGCCGCCGTGCGCTTCGTCCGCGACCGCATCATCGGCGAGATATCTCACCGCGGCGTGCTCGCCTACGAAGAGCCGGAATCGCTCGCGCTCTTCACCGAAGGGCAGGCAATCTTTCACCGCAATTGGCCCTACGCCTGGGCTGTGGCCAATGATCGGGAGAAATCCAAGATCGCTGGAAAGGTCGGCATGACGCCGCTGCCCGGTTTCGACCCCGGTACGGGGGTCGCGGCGCTCGGCGGCTGGCAAATCGGCCTCAGCCGGTACTCGACCAAGCCCGACCTGGCCTGGCGCTTCGCCGCCTTCATGACCGGCAAAGAAATGCAAAAACGCATCGCGCTCGCCACTGGCCGCGCACCCACGCGCCTGGCGCTTTACGACGACCCGCAGATCAAAAAAAAGATTCCGCAATTGCAATCGCTTTTGGCGACCTTCAAGCAAGCGGTCCCGCGTCCGACGACACCGGTCTACGTGCCGCTGTCGAATATCATGCAGCGTTATTTCAGCGCCGTGCTGGCTCTGCCCGACACGGACATCGATGCGCGCGCGGCGCTCGCCGCTCGTGATATGAATCGCATGCTGGATCTGCTGCGGGACCGGCAGGCGCCATGAAAAACTCGCAACGCCTCGCGCTGTTGTTTCTGCTCCCGAGTTTTTTTTTCGTCGCGCTCTTTTCCATCTTCCCGATTGTCGAATCGTTCCGCTTGAGTTTTTACCGGATGATTTTGACCCTTCCCTGGCTCGGCCAGAGAATGGTCGGCTGGGAAAACTACCGGGACTTGCTAACCGACCCGGTTGCCCTGGCATCGATCCGCACCACGGTGATTTTCATCGCCGTGACCATTCCGCTCGAGCTGCTCTTCGGCCTGGGCATCGCGCTGGTGTTAAACGAGATGTTTCGCGGCCGCGGCCTTTTGCGCGCCGTGGTGCTCATTCCCTGGGCCATCCCGACGGTGGTGGCGTCGCAGATGTGGCGTTTCATATTCAACGACCGCTACGGCCTGGTAAACTTTGCGCTGTTCGGCGCCGACACGTCGAGTTATTTGGCACCGCTCGCCCATCCATACTTTGCGTTGGCCGCCATCATAATCGCGGAGATCTGGAAGACCACGCCCTTTGCCGCGCTGATCATCCTGGCCGGCCTGCAAAGCATTCCCGATGATCTTTACGAGGCGGCGAGCGTCGACGGCGCCACGCCCTGGCAAAAGTTCCGCCATGTCACACTGCCGCTGCTCACGCCGGCTCTGCTCTTGGCGTTGTTATTTCGCACCATCGACGCTCTACGGGTTTTTGATCTGGTGTTTGTCATGACTCAGGGAGGCCCGGCCGACGCGACCAATGTGCTGCAATTCTATGGCTACAAAAAAACCTTCGCGGAGGGGATGATTGGCTATGGCTCGGCGATCGCGGTGACGGTTTTCTTCATGTCGCTGGTTTTAGCGCTGGCGTATTTGCGGGCATTTAAAACCACCCGCTTACAAGGTCAGACTCCATGAAGCGATCGGTCGCTCTATTGATCTATTCGATCGGCATCGCGCTTTACTGTCTGGTGCCGTTTCTCTGGTTTGTTTTGACTTCGCTGAAAAGCAGCGCCGAGTTGACGGCGATTCCGCCCGAGCTGATCCCTTCGTTTCACTGGGGCTTTTATCAATCGGCGCTGCAAAACTACGGGCTGCTTCATTACGTTGTGAACAGCGCGATCGTCGCCGGCGCGACGGCGCTCATCACCGTCGCCATCGGCTCGCTCGCGGCCTACGCCATCGCGCGCTTTCAACTGACCTGGACGAATTTCTATTTATTGTTGCTGCTCGTCGTCTCCATGTTTCCACAGATCGCCATCGCCGGACCGGTCTGGACGATCCTCGATCGTTTACAGTGGCTCAACACCTATCAAGGATTGGTCGCGGCCTACATCTCTTTGTCCCTGCCGCTTGCGATCTGGATCCTCGCAACTTTTTTCCGCGAAGTGCCGAGAGAGATCGAGGAGGCTGCGCTGATCGACGGCTGCAGCCGTCTGCAAGCTCTTTACAAAGTTGTTTTGCCGCTCGCCGCGCCGGGCATTCTCACCGCCGGGCTGCTGGTCTTCATTCACGCCTGGAACGAGTTTTTCTTCGCGCTGATCATCATGACCGACCCGACGGTGCAGACTTTGCCGGTCGGCATCGCGCTTTTTCCCGGAGAATACACCATGCCTTGGGGCGAGATTGCCGCGGCGTCGACCATCGCGACGATTCCGTTGGTTGTTCTCACGCTGATTTTCCAGCGCGGCATCGTGCGCGGCTTGTCGGCGGGCGCGGTCAAAGGATAAACTGACACGACCGCACACTAGCTGGGCTAGTAACAAACTGGCTCGTCAATGAGCTTGGAGGTAACATCGCTGCGCTTTCTTTGAAACATCTTTCCAAGCGCTTCGGCGCCGCACAAATTTTAAAAGACATCTCGTTCGATGTCGCCGACGGCGAATTCTGCATACTGCTCGGCCCGTCGGGCTGCGGCAAATCGACAGTCCTGCGGCTGATCGCCGGGCTCGAGCAACCGAGCGGCGGTGAGATTTCGATCGATGCCGAGCGTGTCGACGCGCTGGCGCCGCGCGAGCGGGACATCGCTTTCGTATTTCAAAATTATGCGCTTTACCCGCATATGTCCGTCTTCGACAATCTTGCTTTTTCTTTGCGACTGCGCGGGATGTCAGCAAACGACATCGGCCCTAAGGTCAAAGAAGCCGCGCGGCTCTTGGAGATTGAAGAACTGTTGCAACGCCGGCCGCAGGCGTTGAGCGGCGGCCAGAGGCAGCGGGTGGCGCTAGGTCGGGCTATCGTGCGCCAGCCGAAGATTTTTCTTTTCGACGAACCGCTGTCGAACTTGGATGCGACCTTGCGCGCCAGCATGCGCGTCGAGCTGGCGCGGCTACACAGACGGCTTCGAGCGACGATTGTTTACGTGACCCACGATCAGGCCGAAGCCTTGACTCTCGGCGAAAAAATTATCGTGCTCCATCAGGGGACGATCCAACAAATCGGCGCCGCTTCCGAAATCTATCACAAGCCTGCCAACTCGATGGTCGCGCGTTTTGTCGGCACTCCGCAGATGAATTTCTTTGAAGGAAAGCTGGACGACAACGGCGCAATCCTTCACTGTAGCGGTCTGCGCTTGGATCTTACCGGCCTGCTGCAAGCTGCCCTGGCGCGATTGGCGGGACGATCTTTGACCCTCGGTGTCCGGCCCGAAGATTTTCACGTGGTCGATCCCGGACAGGGGTGGATCAGCGGGATAGTGGATTTAGTCGAGGACCTCGGCTCGGATCGCTTTCTTCACGTCAAATGCGACGGCATCGATGTGGTCGCCCGAGCCGGACGAGAACGCACGATCCGGCCGGAGGGTCGAATCGATCTCCATGCCGCCACTGAACAGGTGCATTTTTTTCTCGACGACAAGCGCATCGAACCGTGACTTGCCGCACGAGCCGAAGCGTCGTGGTTGAGTTTTCACTCCAATCGTACTAACAGGAGGCCAAAAGCGCTGACAGGAGCGTGATCATGAAGATAATCAACCGAGACCTCGCAGCCGAAACAGACGGCGTTCCCGGCTATCTAGCTCATCCCGACCGCAAAGAGCCGGGGCCTGCAGTGATGATCGTGCATCACCACTACGGCGTCACCGGAAACATGAAAGTCAACGTCTGCTACTTCGCTTAACTCGGCTACACGACCCTGGTCCCCGATCTCTATAAAATGCTCG
>JAICHC010000326.1 GCA_025922795.1 Candidatus Binatia bacterium
ATGGAGAAAATTTTCAAACATAGTAGTACGAAGGATTGGGATTTGTTGCACCTGAATGTCCGACTTCGTGCTCTTCGGGACCTTCGTGGTGAAAAAGTATTTTTGGAATCGGCGCGTTAGAAAAATTTGCGACTGTGCGAAAGCTCTCTCAGCGACAGAGAGGTCATATGGAAATACCGCAGATTCAAATTCACGATGCCAAGCAGAAGCTCGATCAAAAGGCATGTCTGTTCGTCGATATTCGCGATCCGGGTTCATACCGCGCTGCGCATATTCCGGGCGCCGTGCATCTCCACGACGGCAACATCCAGGAGTTTCTGCAGAACACGGCAAAGGAACAGGCGGTCGTGGTTTACTGTTATCACGGCAACAGCAGTCTCGGCGCCACCGCGTTTCTGATCGAGAATGGTTTTAAAGACGTCGCCAGCATGAGCGGCGGCTTTGAAGCGTGGCGGCAGGTGCATGAGTCTAAACCGCAGGATTAGTCTAGAGTCCAGGTCTGGAGTCTTGGGTTTTGAAATTCAACGCTAGGCTCCAGACGCGAGACTCAAGACCGAATCGACCGAAAGGAGACTATTATGGGTGTCGTACTAGGAAGCGGTGATTACCGCTATGAAGTGATCGAAGGGTGGGGCAAGTTGCCCGACGAGTGGACGTATCGGGAAGTCGCTGCGGTTGCAGTCGATAGCAAGGATCAGGTCTATTGTTTCACGCGCGGCAAGCACCCCGTGATCGTTTTCGACCGAGAGGGAAATTTCCTGCGTGCGTGGGGGGACGGAGTGTTCAAGCGCGCACACGGCGCAACCATCGGCGCCGACGACACGATCTTTCTTACGATGACGGCGATCACACGGTGCGCAAATGTACGCTCGACGGGAAGATTCTCATGACCATCGGAGTGCCGGGAAAATGCGCGTCCTATCAATGCGGCGAACCTTTCAATCGTTGCACTCACGTCGCGTTCTCGCCGCGAGGCGATATCTACGTCTCGGACGGCTACGGTAATTCGCGCGTGCACAAGTACTCGCCTGACGGAAAATTGCTTTTGTCGTGGGGCGAGCCGGGCTGCGATCCCGGGCAGTTCAACATTGTGCACAATATCGTGACGGACAAGGACGGCTGGGTCTACGTCGCCGACCGGGAGAACAACCGTATACAGGTTTTCGACGGCAATGGGAAATACGAAACCCAGTGGAACAACATGCATCGGCCCTGCGCGCTTTACATGGACGCGACCAAGACCGAGCCCATCTGCTACGTCGGTGAGTTGGGGCCAGGCTTGGGTGTCAACAAAGACGCACCCAACCTCGGCAATCGCGTCGATATCTACGACAAGAAAGGCAAGCGCATCGCGCGTCTCGGCGATATTCATGCCGGTGAGAAACCCGGGCAGTTCATCGCGCCGCACGGCATCGCCATTGATTCGCACGGCGATATTTACGTCGGCGAAGTATCCTGGACGATCATGGGGCAACATTTGCAGCCGCCGCGCGAGCTGCGCAGCCTGCAAAAGCTCAAGAAACTGGCGGAATAAAACCGTTCAAACGTTCAACGGTTCAAAGTTCAACGTCTTTATTCCCTACCTGGAACGTTGAACCTGGAACCTTGAACCGGGGGAACCGCTTGCGTTCCGGTGATAATGGCTAGGGGCTACCGGCGGGTCGCCCGGGCAAGGAGGCGGTTATGCAGAGCAACGTCACTCAGCAGCGCGTGCCGATTCAGGGCGACCCGGGCCACTGGATTCATGTGAGCGAAAGTCCGCGCCATGTGCGCGTTTTTTTCGGCGGTGAAACGGTCGCGGATAGCAAACGAGCCAAGCTCGTGCGTGAGGCCGAGGAGCTGCCGATCTATTATTTCCCCCAGGAAGACGTACGCACGGATCTTTTCACTCCCAGCGAACTCAAATCTCGATGTCCGATTAAAGGCGAAGCAGCTTATTGGTCGGTGCAAAGCGGTAATAAGTCCGCCGAGCACGCCGCTTGGAGTTATCCGAATCCGACTCCGCCCGCGAGGGCTATAAAGGATCACTTTGCGTTCGATTGGCCGAAAATGGACAAGTGGATGGAAGAAAATGAAGAGATTTTCAAGCACGCCCGCGATCCATTTAAGCGCGTCGATGCGATGCCGAGCAAGCGCCACGTTCGAATCGTAGTCGACGGCCAGACCCTGGCCGAAACACGGCGGCCCCATCTCGTCTTCGAAACCAATCACCCCGTGCGTTATTACATTCCCCAAGAAGACGTGCGCATGGATAGGCTCGTGCCGAGCCTGACCACTTCCCGCTGTCCATATAAGGGAGAGGCTTCCTACTGGTCGGTGAAAATCGGGAACGAGACTTTTGCCGACCTGGTTTGGGGCTATATGGAACCGATCGCTGAGATGCCAAAAATCAAAGGTCTTCTCTGCTTCTTTCATGAGCGCGGCTGCGACATTTACGTTGACGGCGAATTGACTCCTCAGCCGAAAACCAAGTGGGCGAGCGCTCTGAGATAACAAACATTTGAGCGCGAACCGTCGCGCCAGACATAGAAGTCCGAGGAGGTCTTCTACGACGGCTTCCGATCAATCCATGACGAGCGACTCTTTCTTTTTCGGTCTAAAGATTTCCCGCTTCATCGAAATGACAGTCAGAAGATTTCCCGCTAATCGTTGAGCTTCCCATGCGTGCTCTTTACTGGGACGGTCATGAGCCGAGGGTTGAGCCATCCTATCCAACACCGAGAGTCGATTCGAAAATCGACGATGCGGCATCGAGGATCGTGCGGGCGACTGGCACTCCTCCGGCGAACCAGAACGAGCCGAGCGCTTTGATCCAGGTTCATCTCGCCGGCATCTGCTCCACCGATCTGCAAATTCTCAAGGGTTACATGGATTTCAAAGGCGTCCCTGGTCATGAATTCGTCGGCAGTGTCATCGATGGGCCAAAAGATTTTGTCGGCAAGCGAGTCGCCGGAGAGATCAACTTCGGCTGCGGCGCGTGCGACGCGTGCGCGCGTGACTTGAGTCGTCATTGTGCGCGCCGGAGCGTGATGGGAATTCTCAACGCCGATGGCGCCTTCGCCGAATACGTGTTGCTGCCGGCGCGAAATCTTCACGTCGTGCCCGAAAGTATCGATGATGAAGAGGCGGTGTTTACCGAGCCACTCGCGGCGGCCTTCGAGATCTTGATGCAGATTCAAATCAATCCTGGTGATGAGGTGCTGGTTTTGGGCGATGGAAAGCTCGGTAACTTATGCGCACAGGTGCTGCGGCTTACCGGAGCGAAAGTGACCGCGCTTGGCAAGCACGCCGACAAGCTTGCTTTGATCAAAAAAGCCGGCGTGCGGACCATTCGACTGGACGACTGGGAGCGGCGTCTGTTCGACATTGTCGTGGAAGCGACCGGCTCGGCGTCGGGACTTGAGCTGGCGCTCAGCGCTGTGCGCCCGCGCGGTACGTTGATCCTCAAGAGCACCATCGCGGGCATTCATCAAGTATCCTTGGCGACGATCGTGATCAACGAGATCAACCTGATCGGCTCGCGCTGCGGACCATTTCCCGACGCTTTGGACGCCTTGGCTTCCAAGCAAGTGTCGGTGAGGCCGTTGATTGAAGAAACTTACTCGTTGAGCGAAGCGGTCGCAGCGATAGACCACGCAGCGAAGGCAGGGACGCGGAAGATCTTGCTCAGACCCTGAATGGTGCCGTTCGTCGCAGTCTTACGGCAGTTCACGTGATTGAAAACACAGGTCAGGATGTCATTCTGAGCGACGCGAAGTATCTGCTTTAAATCTTCGGGGCGCAATGAGCGCGTCCTGCTGCGGATCTAAAACGACGATCCCGGCTCGGCTAGAAATGCCGATTCTTCTGCCGTGGATGCCCTTCCCAGGATTTTATTGCGGTGAGGAAAGCGGCCGAAGCGCGCGATGATGTCGCGGTGGCGCACCGCGAAGTTCAGATACTCTTCAAAGATACTCTTCTGCTCCGCTGGTACGGTTGCAACTAAATCGCTGAAGCATGCGAGCGATCGCTCTTGATGCGCCAAGCATTCCGAGTGTTCGAGCGGCAAGTAGAAGAACACTCGTTGGATCGGGCGCAGTTGCCGGTCCTTGCCCAGATCGAGTCCTTCCAGAGACAACGCGAGAGCCTTCCCGTCATGGCGAAAAGCTTGGGCGGTTTCGCGGTAAATGTTACGGGGAAGTTGATCGAGAAGAAGGATCAAAGCCAAGCGTCCGCGCGCCGTCGCCGCCCAAGGGTCAAGCTCGCCCTGAGCCGCGACGCGCACCTGATCTTCAAAGCGACTGCGAATCTCGTCATCCGTCAGTTTGTTTTTAGACCACCAGAGAGAGGCTTGCGCTTTGGCGACGACTGCGTCTTCCGGATCCGTGCCGAACCAAAAATCGAGAAGCGTATCGATCGTCATCCGGTCGCGCTGCGAATGGCCGCTAGCCATCGGCCAGAAGCGGCTGAAGCCGGCGAAAGAATTCTCCGATGGCGCCGTGGTAAACGAGATCGGCCAAATCATCGAGCGGCGTCGGATCTCGGTTGACAATCGCCAGCAAGGCGCCGTTGCGTTTGGCGATAACCGGGAACGAGGCCGCGGGCTGGACTTGCAGCGATGAGCCGATAACGATGAAGATCTCGGCCCGCTCGCTCCACGCTTGCGCGCGTCTCATCGCCGCGGCCGGCATCGACTGGCCGAAGGAAATATTGGCCGATTTTAGAAAACCACCGCAGTCTCCGCAGGTGGGTGCGGCAA
>JAICHC010000327.1 GCA_025922795.1 Candidatus Binatia bacterium
GATATCTCAATGAAACAGCTGCTGGAGGCGGGTGTCCATTTCGGGCATCAAACCAGCCGCTGGAATCCGAAAATGAAACCCTACATTTTCGGCGCCCGCAACGGCATTCACATCATCGACCTGCAGCAAACCGTCACGATGTTCAAAGAGTTGGAAGGCGTGGTGCGGGACCTTGCGGCTTCCGGCGGGCACATTCTATTTGTCGGGACCAAGAAGCAAGCCCAGGACGCGATCAGGGAAGAAGCCGAGCGTTGCGGCATGTTTTACGTCCATAATCGCTGGCTTGGCGGAACCTTGACCAATTTTTCCACGATTCGGCAAAGCATTGAACGCTTGCGCAAGATCGAAGAAATGGAAAACGACCCCAAGATCGTCGAGGCCTTGACCAAAAAAGAAATGCTTGGCCTGACGCGCGAGAAGGCCAAGCTGGAACAATCTCTCGGCGGGATCAAAGGCATGCGCAAGCTGCCCGACGCTATTTTCGTCATCGATCCGAAGCAAGAGGAGATCGCCGTCAAAGAGGCGCGCAAGCTCGGCGTGCCGGTGATCGCCGTGATCGACAGCAACTGCGATCCCGATCTGGTGGATTACAAAGTTCCGGGCAATGACGACGCGATCCGGGCGATTCGCCTGTTTTGCTCCGTGATCGCGGACGCCATTATTGAAGGCAAGACGATTCACGAGCAGTCGATGGCGCGGGGCAAAGAAGAGGAGAGAGCGACGGCCGACATGACCGCTGGAGCCGAGGCTCCCGCTGCGGCAGGAGTCTAAACGCGATGGAAGTGAGCGCTAGCGTAGTCAAGGAGCTTCGGGAAAAGACCGGAGCGGGAATGATGGACTGCAAGAAGGCCCTTGCTGAAACCGGGGGCGACGTGCGAAAGGCGATCGATTACCTGCGGCAAAAGGGCCTGGCGGCCGCGGCCAAGAAGGCCGACCGAGCGGCGGCCGACGGCGCGGTGGGCGCTTACGTTCATCCGGGCGGCAAGATCGGCGTGCTCGTCGAGATCAACTGCGAGACGGACTTTGTCGCGCGCACCGGCGAGTTTCAAACGTTGCTCAAGGATATCGCCATGCAGGTGGCCGCGGCCAACCCCCGTTACATTCGGCGCGAGGACGTCTCCCCGGCGGAGCTCGACAAAGAAAAGGAAATTTATCGGCAGCAAGCATTGGAGACCGGCAAGCCCGAGAAAGTGATCGACAAAATTGTCGAGGGTAAGATCGACCGCTTTTACTCAGAAGTCTGTTTGCTGGAGCAGTCTTTCATCAAAGACCCCGACAAAACCATTTCGACCGTGATCAACGATGCGATCGCGCGGCTCGGTGAGAACATTCAGGTGCGCCGCTTTGCGCGCTATCATCTAGGCGAAGGAGCTGTCAAAGACTAAGGTTGCTCACCGTGAACCGCATGGATAACGGCGCGCCCAAGTATCGACGCATCATCCTCAAAGTGACCGGCGAAATATTCGCCGGCCCGCTCAATTTCGGCATTGACGGCGCCACTGTCCGCGCCTTTGCTCAGGAAATCAAAGAAGTCAAAGAACTCGGCTGCGAATTGGCTCTAGTGATCGGCGGCGGCAATATTTTCCGCGGCGCCCTCGCGAGCGAAATCGGCATGGACCGGGCCAGCGCCGACACCATGGGCATGCTGGCGACGGTAATTAATAGTCTCGCGCTGCAAGACGCCTTGGAGAAGACGGGTGTCTCGACCCGGGTATTGTCGGCGATAGAGATGCGCCAGGTGGCCGAACCGTACATCCGGCGGCGCGCTACGCGCCACCTGGAAAAAGGCCGGGTCGTTATATTCGCTGGTGGAACCGGCAACCCTTACTTTACGACCGACACGACCGCTAGCCTGCGCGCGATGGAAATCGGCGCCGAGGTGATTCTCAAAGCCACCAAAGTGGACGGCGTGTACGATGCCGATCCGGTTAAGAATGCCGCGGCCGTCAAGTTCGAAGAGCTGAGCTATATCGAAGTCTTGAATCGCGAGCTGAAGGTGATGGATTCCACTGCGATTTCGCTGTGCATGGATAATAATCTGCCGATCATTGTTTTTAATCTGATGGAGAAAGGAAACATCAAGCGGGTGGTTTCCGGCGAGCCGATCGGTACTCTGGTCAGCGGAGGAAAGCGATGAACGAAGCCATTTTTACCCAGTTGCAGAAAGAAATGGACGGTTCAGTGGCCGCACTGCGAAAGGAGCTCACCAAATTGCGGACGGGACGCGCATCAACCGCACTGCTGGAGCACATCGTCGTCGATTATTACGGGGCGAGCACGCCGTTGAATCAATTGGCGACCCTTAGCGCTCCCGAGCCGAGGCTGCTGGTGATTCAACCTTTCGACCGCGGCGTCATGGGCGAAATCGAAAAAGCCATTCTGAAGTCCGATCTCGGCCTTACACCGAGCAACGACGGCAAAATCATCCGTATTCCGATTCCCCAATTGACCGAAGAACGGCGCAAGGAGCTGGTCAAGCATGTGAAAAAGGTTGCTGAAGAGTACCGGGTATCGGTGCGTAATCACCGGCGCGTCGCGATCGAGCAGCTCAAAGAATCGGAAAAGAAAAAAGAGATTACGGCGGACGACGCCAAGCACGGCCAGGACCGCGTGCAGAAGATCACCGACGATTTCATTGGGCGCATCGACAAAGTCGTCAAGGCCAAGGAAGAAGAGGTCATGGCGGTTTAGGACAACAATTGCCAAATCTTGCGAGTGAATCCGCGATCCCCGCCGGCAGCGCTTGAACATCTCATCGACAAATCTGATTGGGTCCCGGCAACGATGGAGCTAGACGGTCTAGACAAGGCACGCCTGCCTCGACACGTGGCGATCATCATGGATGGCAACGGCCGTTGGGCCAAGTTGCGCGGCAAGAGCCGGATCGAGGGGCACCGGCGCGGTAAAACTTCGGTGCGCGTGATCGTCGAAATGAGCCGCAAGCTTGGCGTCCGCTACTTGTCGCTTTACGCATTTTCGACGGAAAATTGGTTCCGGCCGCACGACGAGGTCGACGCGCTCATGGGCCTGTTAGAGCATTATCTTGCCGGCGAGCGCACCAAGATGATGCGCTACGGGATCCGCCTCGTGGCAGTCGGTGATAGATCCCGCTTGCCCGCCAGTGTCAAGACGGCGCTGGATGAGACCATCGAATTGACCCGGCAGAACCAGCGCATGACGGTCATCCTCGCGCTCAGTTACAGCGGCCGTGACGAGATCGTGCGCATGGTGAAGCGGCTCGCCGGAGAGGTACGCGATCGTCGGCTCGCCCCGGAACAGATCGACGAACAGACGCTGACCGCCTATCTCGATAGCGCCGGGCTGCCGGATCCGGATCTTTTGATCCGGACCAGCGGTGAAATGCGTATCAGTAATTTCTATCTATGGCAGATCGCCTACAGCGAACTCTATGTGACGCCGACTCTGTGGCCGGACTTTCGCGAGTCCGAGTATCTTCAGGCATTGCTCGCGTATCAGCGGCGGCGGCGCAGATTTGGCCGCACCGACGAACAGCTCAGCGAGCTAATCACGCCGTCGATCGGGGCCGGTGGACGCGAATCTTAGCCTGAGAATCGGCACCGCGGCGGTGGTCATACCGTTGCTGGTTTTGCTGATCGGTTGGAGCCCGCCATGGCTGTTCGCGGCCGTGCTGATGATTCTTACCGCGGCCGCGCTGCGCGAGTATTTCGCGATGGCATTTCCACAGCGCTGGCAAGATCAGGGCATTGGCATCGCCTTCGGGCTGCTCCTATCGACGGGGATTTTTTTGAGCGAGCGTCTCGACTTCGTGTCTTGGCTGGGCACTTTGTTGGTGATTGTCTTCTCGATCGGTCTGTTTGCGCCGGGTACGTTGAATGAACGGTTCAATCGGCTACTCTTCACATTGCTGGGCGGAATCTATGCCGGGTTTCTTTTTCCGCACTGGCTGGTCGTGTTTCGTCATGCGCACGGGCGAGCCTGGGTTTTCTGGGTATTGCTTGTGATCATGATCGGCGATACGGCCGCCTATTTTGTCGGCCGCACCTTTGGTCATCGAAAACTGGCGCCCGAGATCAGTCCCGGTAAGACGGTCGCGGGAGCCTGGGGCTATCTTGGCGGTGCCATTTTGGCCGGCATTGGCGGCGCGATGCTGCTCTTCGACCCGTTTAGTTGGTCGGAGATCATCGTGCTCGCGCTGATCCTCGGCATCCTGGGTCAGCTCGGCGATCTATTCGAATCGTGGCTTAAGCGGGTATTTTCGGTCAAGGATTCGAGCTGGCTCCTACCCGGTCACGGCGGATTGCTCGATCGCCTCGACAGCTTGATCTTTCCAGCCGTTTTTACCAGTACTTATCTGAAGGTCTTTCATCCGTGAAAAGGATCGCGTTGCTTGGCTCGACGGGCTCGATCGGGGTCAGCACACTTGCGCTCGTGCGCGAATTTCCTGATCGCTTCGCGATCCACGGCATGGCGGCCGGGCGAAATCTCGGGCTGCTCGCCAAGCAAGTCAAAGAATTCTCACCCAAATGCGTCGCCATCCAACAGGAAGAAGATCTGCCGCGTCTGCGCCGTCTGCTCGGCAAGAACGGGGTGGAACTGTTTTTCGGCGAGGACGGCGCGTCGCGGGTCGCGGCTGCTCCGGAAGTCGACGTCGTGCTTGCTGCGATCGTCGGCGGAGCCGGCCTGATGCCTTGCCTCACCGGCCTTCTCGCCGGCAAGGACATCGCGCTCGCCAACAAGGAAGCTTTGGTCATGGCC
>JAICHC010000328.1 GCA_025922795.1 Candidatus Binatia bacterium
ACTTCGGGGCTTCGAAGTTCCAATTCGAAAGTTCGCATGGTCGCGAGCTCGGAATGGCAGAACGGCGACCTGAGGCAACACGCTGACATCGGCTTTTGCGTACTTTGCGTTCTTTGCGCTTAAATCTCTTCTGCTTTTATCCGGCCAATGCCGGAGGTGATCGGAAGTTCGGTTATGCGCGCGTGTGCGTGAGCCGTCCCTGCTTGGGAACGCCAACTAGCGCTCGAGGGTTTCCTTGCCGACGACTGCGAGCAGAGTCGCCGACAGCAACAGCAGGGGCGCGTAAACCCAGAACGGCACGCCGGGATTATAGGTGTTGGCCAGGTAGCCGCCGAGCAGCGGCGCAACTCCGCTGCCCAACTCGGCGATCGTCCGGCGCAGTGCCTGCAACCGGCCGCGCACGCGCGACGGCACCACGTCATAGGTCGATGTCGCCAATGAACCCAACGATAATCCCTGCGCCAGCCCGGCGACGCCGATTAAAACGGCTAACTGGGTGAAGCTGCCGGTCATCGGTACGAGCAGGAAGATAATGCCGGGAATGGCCGTGCTCGGCACCGTGCACCATTTTCTGCCGACGCGGTCCATGAGAAACCCGGCGGGAATGATCATGGCGAAGACAATAATTCCGGACACGGTGAAAAGCATACCGATCTGCGTCGGCGCCAAATTTAAATAATAGGCGGCGTACAGCGGCAGCATGCTCTGAACCAAGACGCGCTGCGATTGATTGACCAGAGTCGCAAAAACAATCGCGCAATAAGTCGGCCGCAGTTGCGGTTCAATTTCACGATAGAGATGCTTAATCGCTCGAAGCCGTCCGGCGACCGCCGCCAAACTCCAGCCCTGCGGTTTGTCTTTCGGCTTTTCGGCCCGGGCATGAACAGCGGAAGGGGGGCCAATGAAGCCCAATGGTACGGATAGTGCGGTGGCCGACGCATAGCCGATGAACGCGGCTTGGAAAGCGTAAGTTTCCGTGAGCCAGCCGCCGAGAAACGGCGCAAACGCCGCGCCCATGGTGTGCACCCCGTGCAACCCGCTGATGACACGACCGCGTTGGCTACGATGGGCCAGATCGATACCCGCGATCTCCCGGGCCGTGGCCCAGAGACTATCGGCGGCCCCCATCATCAAAGCCAAAAATAGGATCACGGAAAACCAGGGCGCCCAGACGACGCACAAGGATGCGAGAGTGGCCGCCAAGGGGCCGCCGACTAAAGCAACGCGTGTTCCCATGCGATCGAGAAGCACGCCGGCGATGACCGTGCCGACAAATTTGCCGGCCGCGAACGCGGTCACGATCTGCGCCGCCGCGCCGGCCGAGACATCGAATTGCCGTGCCAGAACAGGAATCGTCGGCAAAATCATCGCCCAGGCGCCGGAGAAAAACGTGCCGGCGTAGAGCGCGCTCAATCCACGGATGGTGGAACCGGAAAAAGTCGTATTCATGCGGACTGCCACGCTCGGCTACATGGCCGCGGCGCGATATTTGATTTCGAGACTGGTTAAGAATTCGTCAACGACCGCGTGACCGGCGTTGTTCGGGACACGTCTCAAGTCTTCAATCAGCGTCTTCAAATCGGGCGCCATCTCGGAAAGGGCCGCGATCCGATCGAAGTAGCGGTAGTACGCGAGATCATGGCTGAGTTTGGCTTCCAGCGTCGTCGGTGCATGCTGTCGTCGTGTCTGGCGGCGAAACTGGTGCTCGTAGGTTGGAAATTTCGACATCAGGGCAAATATCGCTGTATTTGCCTCCTCCGGCGAGGCCGACTTGAACAAACGATCGGCAATTTGAGCTAGTTCATTCAACTCGCGGGAGAGCTGACGTTCTTCAGCCAATGAATTCAACGCGTGCTCTAGCGTCGCGGCATCGCCCTTACGGCGAAAAAATTCCACGGCAGCGAGGGATCCCAGCGGCGTGACGATCGCCTCTTCGGTTTCCCAGGGCAGCGCAAAATTCCCGTCACCGTGCAGGTCCTCGTGTAGAACCACCATCACCCGGCGCACCGTCGGCTCGGCCGCAAAACCAAACGTCGCCACCGAACGAGAGTCGGCGAATTCGTTTCCCTCGCGGTAATAAACGCTGTAGCCGTCCACCTGATACACCTGCTCGAGATGCAAGCTTTCTCGTTCATTGTAAAAACCGATCGCCAAACGCACATCGAGCGGCGCATGCAACGCGATCGTGCCCACTCGCTGCATCCAAAGCCACAGCATGGATAAGGTTCGGCCATTGCCGGCGGTCCGTGCCAGCGCCTCAGTCGGCTCGATGTTGAGCGTCCGGCCGAAGATCTTGACTTCGTCAATCAGATTGGCCGTCTCGCGCAGTCGTAACTCGGCCTCGCCGTTCGAGCGGAGACGACTCGCGCACGAAGCCAAAGTGAGGCCGCCCAAAAGTACCGCGGCGATGCCAACGCTGATTCCGGTACGGAACCGCCGCCTAGCAGACTGCTGAAAAAGACTCATAGGCTTCGTTACGCTCAATCGCCGCTCGTCAGCGTACCGCCGCAGTACGCCTCCTCACGTCGATTCTTTGCGCGCCTACGTGTGAAATCTTTTTGAGCAGGCTGCAACTAGCGTTCAGAGATCTGCTAATTTCAGGTGAATCCATTCGCACTGGTAAAAAATACCCGAAACCATCACAGGGCGAACAAAGTCGACACAGGCGCCCGGCGCGGAATTTGTCCGACTTCGACGAGCAACTCCATTTCGGCTTCGGCCAGGCGTTGTTCGTTTTCAGTGAAGGTAAACTCGATGCGCGGATAACGCGCCGAGGCCAGGAGCGCCTCTCGATCGCCGCCATAGCGGGAGATAAAGGCTTCGGAGATCTCTTCGAGATGCGTTTCGCTGTAGGCGAAGGAGGCGCGGAAGACATGCAGCAACCTGTCCTTGATACCCGGGTGCTGCTGCAGCAGATCCTCGCGCGCCGCCACCATGTGCTTGATGATTTCGTCGAAACCATGCAGTTTCTTCCAGGCTTCGCCGTCGGTGTAAAGACAGCGCGCGCCGGCGGCGACCTCGCCGCGGAAAAAGAAGTGATCGAGCAGCACCACCGCGTCGGCTTTACCGCTCATGAGCGCGTCGAGCAATTTTTCTTGCGGATAAGACTCCCAGCGTAGTGTTTTGTCGTCAACTCCGTAAACGCGCCGCAGCAGATACTGATGGATCGCGTGCACGCCCTGATGGGTCGCGATCAGCCGCCCTTCGAGATCCTTCGGGGACTTCACCGGACCTTCCGCGCGGACGAATACGCCGTTGCCTTTCATGGTCGATTTCCATTCGGTTGCCAGGCCGATAATCGGCGCGCCGTGGAGTTTACGTCGAAGGAAATTCGGCAAATAGAGATTGGCGGCTTGCACATCGCCGCGGATCAATGCCTCCTCCTGCTCCTTGCTGGGCGGATCGGGCAGCTCGATGACTTTCATGTTGAAGCCATCGGGCCTCACCTTTCCAACTGCCAACCCGTAGTAAGTGCGAAACATGCAGAAGCGATTACGATAATGAGCAAACGTAATATTCATTCAAACCTGTGGAACCTTCCTGCGTAATTTTAGCGGTCGAGTAATCGGCACTGTTCGTTCAACGTTCAAGGTTCAAAAGTTTCAACGCCGGAAAAGCTCTCAGTTGACCGACTTTTGAACTGTTGAACCTTTGAACAGACTGTTAGCCTTTCGCCACTTCTTCTTTTTTCCGGTTGCAGATATCCAGCGCCGCCATCGCATAGACTTTCGTGCAATTCACCATGTTAGTGATGCCCACGCCGCGCCGGACTCCGGTCGGGGAATCCCACTCCGCACCCGCTTTGGTTTCGGTCGGATCCACCAGATGGGTGCCGAATCCGGGACCATAGGTGATCGCCGGAACGCCGTATTGGGCAATGCGCGACCCGTCGCTGGTGATGCCGTAGCGGATCGGCTTCGCGTAAGGTACGGGCTGGTTGAACACGGTTTTGTGCGCCCGCTCCATCGTTTTCACCAGGGGCTCGTTCTTGGAAATCTCGTAGCCTGGCGTCGTCAGATAGAGATCGACTCGAATGTCGAGAATGTCGCTTTCGCGCTTTTTCACTTTCTCACAAACTTGCTCGATGTCGCGCTTGATCGCCAGGGGAATCGCGTCGGGCAACATCTTGACGATGACAAAGATATCGGTGGTCGGGCGCGTGCCGGGCTTGAAGGCGTTGCCGCCATCGATTGCGCCGATCTGCACCGTCGGCAGCATGAACTTGTGAGGATATTTGCGTTGGTATTCTTTCTCCCAATCTTGAATCGCCTGTGCCACCTTGCAAGCGGCGAGCACGAACTTAGTTGCCTTGCCGTCGACGCTGACCCGCGCCCAGAGCAGGCCGGCATTGCCGATCTGCAACTGCAATCCGGTCGGTTCACCGATGATGCACATATCCGCCATCACCCCGTGGTCCATCAAATAGCGCGCGCCGACACCGGCGCCGCGGTAAGTCTTGCCCTGAAACCGGCCGATCTGCGCCTTTTCGATCTCACCGACCACGCCCGCGATGATGAGATCGCCTTTCAGTTTAACTCCGGCCTTCTGAATCGCCGCCACCGCTTCGATGTAGCAGGGAAACGCCGCTTTCATGTTGACCAATCCGCGGCCGTAGATGCGGTCATCGTCCACCACCGTCTCCTGCGGGTTGTCAAAATGATCCATGTGCGCGTTGAACATGAGCGTCGCGCCGCCGCCCGTGCCCTTCAGCGTGCCGACGACGTTAGGGC
>JAICHC010000329.1 GCA_025922795.1 Candidatus Binatia bacterium
ACACCAGCGAAACCGCTCCGAGCAAGGTGGGCAGAAACAGCAGCAATCGCTGGAGCAAGAAGCGCTTCACGTGGCGGTGGCTAACCGAGCCTGGCTTTTTTGAGCGAGATCAGATCGCCGTCCGGGTAGGGGACAAAACCGCGCAGCCCGGGTTTCTTTACAATCACATTCTTCCACCACCACAGCGGAATGTAGGGCAGGTCCTCCGCCAACAGCCGTTGCACCTCGCGATAAATCCTTTGCCGTTCAGTGCGATCGAGAGTCGCCCGGCCGCGCTCGAGCAGCCGATCGAGCTCGGGATTATTGTAGCGGCCGCGATTATCCCCATCGGGCGGCACGGCCGTCGAATGAAAGATTTGATAATAAACGTCGGGATCTTCGATACCAACCCACGCGAGCGAATAGAGATGAAAATTACCCCGCTTCACGTCGCTGAAAAATGTCCCCCATTCGTAGCTGCGCAGCTCGATCTCGATGCCGACCCGCATGAGCTGTTCCTTGAACGCTTCGGCGAGCCTGCGGCGCAGATCGATGTTGGTCGTCTTGAACGACAAGCGAAAGCGTGCCAGCGGCCCGTCGCCGTCGGGATCGGGATAGCCGGCTTCGTCGAGCAAGCGTTTAGCGCGCTCAGGATCGTAGGGCCAGCGGCGCGCGCCGTCATCGTAGGCCCAGTTGTGCGGCGAGAGCAAGCCGCCGGCTTCAGTGACGAGATCATTGAGCAAGTGGCGTATGATGGCGTCGCGATCGATCGCGCAGGCGATCGCCTGGCGAACCTTTTGCCGGCCCAAAATCGGGTGTGTCAGATTGACGCCGATATACTGAAAGGTCGTGCCTTGGTGCATCTCGATGTCGGCGCCGGTATTTTTCTCGAGCCAGGGAAGCATGTCCGGCTCGAGGTCGTTTTGCATGAAGTCGATGGCGCCTTGCTTGAATTCGAGCACGCGTACCATCGCATCGGGGACATTCTTGAAAACCTGACCGGCTAATGGGGGACGGCCTTCCCAATAATCGAGATTGGCTCTGAGCGTGACTTTCTCGCCGGATTGCAATGTTTCGACTCGAAACGGTCCGGAGCCCGGCGGCGGCCGATGCTCGGAGTCGGCCCCCGCGCTCGACCCCGCCGGCACGATGCCTAGAGTAAACTGCTCGACGAACGGCGCGTGCGCGAAGTGCAAATGAAAGCGCAACTGATAGGCGCCGCTTTTTTCGACCGCGCGCAGCGGTTTTAGTGGACCGCGCTTGGGCGAGAGAGAGTCGGGGCTCAAGATCGATTCGTAGGTGAACTTCACGTCCGCCGCCGTCAGCGGCCGGCCGTCGTGAAATTTTACGTCTTTGCGCAGCTCGAAAAGATAAGTCCGGTCGTCGAGCATGCGCCAGTCCTCGGCCAATTGCCGCCGCAGGACCGAGCGCTCATCGGAGTGCAAGAGCGAATCATAGATGAGATGACCGACGCGCACGGAATTGGCGTCGGTCGAGTAGCGCGGATCGAGCCGCAGCGGATAGCTTTCAATGCCGACCACCACGTAGCCTGGCTGCCGATCGCCGGCCGGCGACCGGCAGCCGTTGAAAATAAGCAGCAATCCGAAAATCACTGAGAGCAATGGGCAATGGTAGCGGCCAGGCAAGACAATACTCACGAGAGATTTTGACTGAAAATAGCCGGTTTACTAGGATCGGTCAAATTTTTCCGGCTCTCTTGAATTGCAGTGATTCAGAGACGTCGAGTCTCACCATGGATCCGCTGGGCGCCCTCTGCAGTCTGACTTGAAGGCGGTTCGGGTTAGCTTATAATGAGTTTGCCTTATGGACGCGATTTTACTTAAGTTGACGGCCCTTATCTATTTGCTTGCAGCCGGCAGCTTCTTCCATTATTTGTTTCGCGGCGAAACGGCGGCGCGTTTGCCGACGGTGCTGCTGCTTTTGGGATTCGTCATCCACTCGATCGTGCTGGCCAACCGATTTGTTCAAGAAGGATTCGCCGGCGTCGCGATGATGGGCCACGCTCTCCTGTTCAACGGATGGCTGATGGTCGGGATTTATCTGCTGATTCAGATCAAGTATCACTTGGCGATCCTCGGCGGCATCATTGCGCCGCTCGCTTTTCTCATGACGTTTGCGGCGTTCGCCGTCGGGAAGGGAGCCGCCGAAATACCGCCCGCGCTGCAAACTTACTGGCTGCCGGTGCATGTGACGCTGGCATTTCTCGGCAACGCGGTGTTCGCGCTCGCTTTTGGCGTGAGCCTGATTTATCTGTTGCAAGAACGACGCCTCAAACACAAGAAGATGACCGCGCTGATGAAACGCTTCCCGCCGTTGGAGTCCCTGGATCGTCTCAACTATATGCTCTTGGTCTGGGGTTTCCCCCTGATGACTCTGGGAATACTGACCGGAAGCCTGTGGGCCGGAATTCACTGGGGTAACTACTGGTCATGGGACCCGCGGCAGATTTCCTCGGCGATCGCCTGGCTGTTTTATGCCGCTCTGCTGCATGGGCGGATTACGGCGGGACTTAGAGGAAAGAAGGCCGCGCTTTTGACGATGTTCGGATTCTGTGTGGTGCTTGGATATTTTCTGTGGGGGGACGCGCTCTTCCCCAGCCGGCACGGAGGCCGGTTCGAATAACGCGTGCAGAAGGAAATCGTCATTGTCGGTCTGAACCACCGCAGCGCCCCCATTGAAGTGCGCGAGAGCGTCGCGTTCGAGCACTCCTACGTCTGCGACGGGCTGGCGCGGCTGCGCGCCTATCCGACGATTCTTGAGGGCGTCATTTTATCGACCTGCAATCGCGTCGAAGTCGTTGCGGCCGCCTCGGATGGCCGATTGGCGTTCAGTCACATCAGTGAGTTTCTCGACGACCAGAAGGCGCAGCGCCACGCGGCGTCATTGGACGACCATATTTACGTTTATCAAGGCGCCGACGCGGTACGACATTTGTTTCGCGTCGCCGCGAGTCTCGATTCGATGGTTGTGGGCGAGCCGCAAATTCTCGGCCAGCTCAAACAATATTACGATGCCGCGCAGCAAGCCGGCACGGTCGGCGCGATCCTGCACCGGCTGTTTCATCGTTCTTTTTCGGTTGCGAAACGAGTGCGCAACGAAACCGCTATCGGCAGCGGCGCGGTTTCGGTGAGCTCGGTGGCGGTCGATCTTGCCAAGCGCATCTTCGACCGGTTCGACGACAAGACGGTGATGTTGATCGGCGCCGGCAAGATGGGCGATCTCATGGCCCGGCACCTGCAGAGCCATGGCGCGCGGAGTTTGATGGTGACGAACCGCACATTCGAGCGGGCGGTGGCGCTCGCTGAAAGGATTCAGGGCAGCCCGATCCGGTTCGAAGATTTCTCTCGCTATCTCAAGTTGGCCGATCTCGTGATCGGCTGCGCGGGCGCGGCGGACGTGTTGATCGATGCCACAACGGTGGAGCGGGTGCTGCGCGAGCGGAAGCAAAAGACGATGTTTTTTCTCGACATCGGCGACCGGCGCAACTTTGACGCCAAGATCAACGACCTCGACAATGTCTATCTTTATAATATCGACGATCTGAAGAGCGTCGCTGAGGACAACCGGCTGGAGCGCTCCAACGAGGCCGAGAAGGCCGAGGGAATTGTACGGGAAGAGGTGGCCAGTTTCGTGCGCTGGATGGACTCGTTGGAACAGGTGCCGACGATCACCGCATTGCGCGATCGCTTCGAAGAAATTCGCCGCCGGGAGATCGAGAAATCGTTAGGCGGAGGTCTCAAAGATCTGTCTGCGCAGCAGCGCGCCGCGCTCGACGATTTGACCACGGCGATGATCAACAAGCTGTTGCACGGCCCGATCTCGCAGCTCAAGCGAAATGCTGCGGAAGACGGTGACGACGCGACGCTTTATGTGGCGGCGTTGAAACGGCTATTCGATCTGGAGAGGAAATGAGCCGCATCCGAATCGGCACGCGCGGCAGCGCTCTCGCGCTGGCGCAGTCGAATTGGGTAAAGTTGCAGCTCGAGCAGCATTACCTCGAGACCGAGGTCGAGCTACGCATCATCAAGACCAGCGGCGATCGATTCGTCGACACGCCGATTCAGAATCTGGGCAATAAAGGCGCGTTTACCAAGGAAATCGAGGATGCTTTGCTGGGCGGCGAGATCGATCTCGCAGTCCATTCGATGAAAGATCTGCCGACCGAATTGCCGCGCGGGCTGGCGATCGCCGCGATGCCGAAAAGAGAAGATCCGCGCGATGTCTTGGTGACACGGGAAGGAAATGGCCTGGACGATTTGCCTCCCGGCGCGGCACTCGGGACGGGCAGCCTCCGCCGTAAAGCACAGCTGCTGCATCACCGGGTCGATTTAGCGGTCGTGCCGATCCGCGGCAACGTCGATACCCGACTGCGGAAGTTGGACGAAGGCCTGTTCGACGCACTGGTCATGGCGGCGGCGGGCTTGAGGCGTATCGGCCGCGCCGATCGGATCAGTCAATTTCTCGGCGACGAAATCTGCGTGAGCGCGGTCGCCCAGGGAGCGTTGGGTCTCGAGTCACGTCAAGACGATGCGCTGCGAGAGCGGCTGGCGTTTCTGCACGATCCCGCGACCTCTGCCGAGATCGCCGCTGAAAGGGCGATGCTGGATCGTCTCGGCGGCGGCTGTCACGTGCCGATCGGCGCGCGCGCTACGGTGACCGGGCGCGAGTTGAAAATCATCGGCGTCGTCGCCAGCGTCGACGGCAACCGGCTATGTC
>JAICHC010000330.1 GCA_025922795.1 Candidatus Binatia bacterium
AAAACCAGTGCCGCACAAACTGGCATATTTTGACAAGTGCTGTGGCAACTTGGACAGTTGGGTGGCCGCGCTCCGTCCCGTAAACGCGAATTCAGTTACGTCACTCAAGTCCCAGTAACGAGACTGGTGCGACACAATCCATTTCCGTCCCACGGACGGGGTCCGAAAAGTCATTCGGCGGGGATCACCTTATTTCATTCAAGCCCTGGTAAGGATCACTGCCTAAAGGACCATGAAGCTACCAAACTTCGGATGAAATACCTTGGCATTGGCGTTGCTCGTTGCAGAGTAAAACCGTTCGCATAAGGAGGCGCCTGATGCCTCTCGAGGTAAACTGACTATGGCTCGACCCCGTCCGACCGTTCTAGTCGTAGATGATGATGCCGCTACGCGCGATGGTTTGACTGTGTTGCTGGAAAGCTGGGGCTATAACACATTCGCCGTATCCAATGGTCAGGCGGCACTGCAAAGATGCAACCACGATTTGCCTCACGCGATCGTAAGCGACCTTTTGATGCCCGGCATGACCGGGCTTCAGTTTATCGAGGCCTTAAATGAGCGCGTGCACCAGGTGGCGATCATAATGCTAACGGGCCAAGCGACCATCGAAACCGCAGTTCAAGCCATCAAGCTCGGCGCCTATGACTATTTGCCGAAACCCTTGGAATCGGCGAAGCTCCGTGCGGTACTTGAGAAAGGACTCAAGCAAGTCGGGTTTGCCCGTGAGGCAAACGTGCTACGCCAGAAATTGGAGTCCCCGTTGGGCTCTTACGGTGAACTCATCGGCAAGTCGGCAACCATGCGCCAGGTCTACAAACGACTGAGCCAAATAGCCCTTACGGATGCCGCTGTACTGGTGAGCGGAGAAAGCGGCACTGGCAAGGAGCTTGTCGCGCGCACTCTGCACGATCTTTCTCCACGGCGTGAAGGACCTTTCTTGGCGCTCAACTGTTCGACCGTGGCACCTGCGTTGATGGAGAGCGAACTCTTCGGTCATGAAAAAGGGGCATTCACGAATGCTTTAGAGCGGCACCTGGGCTGCTTCGAGCACGCCGACGGCGGGACGCTTTTCCTTGACGAGATCACCGAGATGGCGGTGGAGGTTCAGGCAAAATTTCTGCGAGCGCTGGAAGAAGGACAAGTGCGTCGGATCGGAGGCACTGCAAGTATTCCCGTCGCCACCCGCGTCGTCGCCGCCACGAGTCGCTCCCCTGCTGCCTCCGTCAAAGAAGGAAAACTCCACCAGGACCTTTTTTATCACTTGAATGTTTTTCACTTGGCGCTTCCGCCACTCCGGGAACGGGGTGATGATATTCTGCTATTGGCTCGTTATTACCTGGAGTCGTTCGGTGAAATATATCAGAGGCCGACCATGCCTTGGGCTTCTGACTGTGTGGCCGCGCTGCTCGCCCATTCGTGGCCCGGCAATGTGCGCGAGCTACGCAACGCAATGGAACGGTTAGCATTGCTGGCTCCCGGCCCAAATCTGACCGCTGCCGATGTTCTGCAGTATTGTGTCAATGCCACGCTTGAAGATAACTCTCGTAGCGATCACCAAATGACGTTGTAGTTTTAGCAATCCGGTTCTCAGCCGTTCGATCATCTCGTCTGCCATTAAAAATTTACTCGACCCGCGCGGGTGTAAGTTGACGCGCCGAGAAGGGACAACGCCTGATTGATCCGAATCGGGTTGGATAAGGTCTTGGTGGCAGACCGGCATCTGGGAACCGCATCTCAGACATCTATGTTCGTAAGGCCTCCCGATCTCCTCTGAGCCCTTGACATGATCTCGCGGGCAACTTAGCCTCCAGCGGACCGCTTAAATTACACGGAGGTGGCTCATGGCCAAAACATTCAGCGTATTTTTACTCTCTGTCTTTATCTCGCTATCGCTGGTCACGTCGGCGCTTGCTGCCTCGATCGAAGATTTCTACAAGGGCAAAACCATTCACTTCGTTGTCGGGGGTTCCGCCGGCGGAGGCTATGATACGTACACCCGGCTGATCGCGCGCCATTTCGCTCAATACGTTCCCGGCAAACCCTCCATGGTCGTTCAGAATATGCCAGGGGCGGCTATGCTGATCTCGGCAAATTACATCTTCAACAGCGCTCCCCGCGACGGTACATACATCGGACATTGGTCCGGCCCGCTTATTCTACAGCACATGATGGGGAATCCTGCGGTGAAATTTGAAGGGCGCAAGTTTGGCTGGCTCGGTATGCCGACAGCGGATTCCCTCGTCTGCATAACCACCGAACGCAGTGGGATAAAGACGGCAGATGAGTGGCGCAAGTCTAAAACACGGGTTAAGCTGGGGGCGATCGGCCCCGGCACCAGCGGAACCGATGATACCAAGCTCCTCGCCGCCGCGGCAGGTTTCCCCATGCAGCTGATCGAGGGTTACAAGGGTACCGCCGACATCAGGGTTGCAGCGGAAACCGGGGAAGTTGACGGCACCTGCGCGTTTGGCTGGCAATCCGCGAAGGTGACTTGGGCCAACGCTCTGCGCGCACGACAGGTTCAGGTTGTGCTCCAGACAACCCTCGACCCTCATCCCGAGTTGAAGGGTGTTCCTCTCGCCGTCGAGTACGCCAAGACGGACGAAGGGAAAAAACTCCTCCAGATCGCCGGCGACCTTTATGGCAAACAAAGGCTCTATTCCCTTCCGCCCCAAGTGCCCCAAGAGCGCGTGCGAACCTTGCAGAAAGCCTTCATCGATACTCTGAAAGATCCTCAGTTTCTGGCGGAGGCAGAAAAGGCGAAGCTAGAGATCAGTCCGATCGACGGACCCGGCATAGAAAAGATGGTGAACGGTTTGTATGCAATGGAGCCCGCCATCGTGAATCGAGTTAAACAGGTACTGGAATCAAAGTAGGGCTTAGAGAACTTCCACTAAACTCAATCAGACCGGAGCTGTCGGCCATCACGGTAGCCCCTGAAAATGAATTGATCACTCCAACATTTTGCCGAGCGGATCGCGCCGGCGTGGCGGCGCTTAACGTTGCCCGGCGAAAGTCGCTCGCCGATGCGCGACAGAACGCGGCGTCAATTCCGTTCGTGCGATGAATCCCGAACGGCACGGGACCGACCGTTCAATCGCCGACAATCTTGATTTCCCTTTTCCTGTCCCATATCGTGACCCAGATAACCGGAGGCACTCCGCATGATTATCGAATACAAGGGCAAGACACCGAAGATTTCCCCCAGCGCCTTTATCGCGCCGACGGCCGTGATCATCGGCGATGTGATCATCGGCGACGAAGCGAGTATTTGGTGGGGTGCGGTGATCCGCTCGGACCAGAACCAAAACCCGATCGTCGTCGGCGCGCGCACCAGCGTGCAAGATAACTGCGTGCTCCATTCGGGCGAGGCGCCGACCATCATCGAGGACGATTGCACGATCGGCCATGGCGCTATCATGGAAGGCCCGCTGATCCGGCGCGGCGCCATCATCGGCATGAACGTCACCTTGCTTGAAAACGTCGAGATCGGGGAAGAAGCGTTGATCGCGGCCGGCAGCGTCGTCGTGCCGCACACGAAAATCCCGCCGCGAGTGCTCGCTGCCGGCGCGCCGGCAAAAGTAAAGAAGGAACTCGCCGGAGAAGCTCTGCACTGGATCAAAATGGGCTCGGCGACGTACGTCAACCTTTGCAAGAGCTACATGGGCGGGGACTATAAAGTCATCGGCTAACCGGAGCGGATGGGAAAGGAAGCGCAACCTTGCGAATCATCTTGATCGGTCAAGCGGCGTTCGCGGAAAAAACTCTCGACAAACTTCTCAGTAAAGGGGAAGAGGTGCTGGCGGTGTTCTGTTTTCCCGATGCGCCGGGTGGAAAAATCGATCCGGTCAAGCAGAGAGCTCTTCAGCTGGGGATTCCGGTGCATCAACACAAAACGCTCAAGACCCCGGAGGTCACCGAACAATTCGTATCCCTCGAGGCAGACTTGGCGATCCTGGCATTTGTCAGCCAGATCATTCCCCCGCCGGTATTCAATGCGCCACGGTTTGGCAGCATTTGCTATCATCCTTCACTGTTGCCGAAATATCGCGGCCGGACCGCGATCAATTGGGCTTTGATCAGGGGAGAAACCGTGACCGGCTTGACGATCTTTTGGTTGGATAAGGGTATCGACACGGGTCCCATTCTCTTGCAAAAAGAGGTGCGGGTGGACCCGAACGACACCACCGGCACACTGTATTTCAACAAACTTTTTCCCATGGGAATCGAAGCGATCGGCGAAGCCGTCGATTTGATCAAAGCAGGCAACCCGCCGCGGATTGTGCAAGACGAGTCCAAAGCAACTTACGATCCTCCCTGCGGCGACGAACACGCCAAAATCGATTGGTCCAAGCCGGCCAACGAGCTTTACAATTTGATCCGCGGGTGCGATCCCCAACCGGGCGCGCACAGCATTTGGCAAGGAAAGATGGTTCGCATTTTCGACGCGCGCCTGCGGGCGGGAGATGTCTCCGCCGCGCCCGGAGAAGTGATCGCCATCGGCGCCGACGAAATCGCCGTCGCGCTAGAGGGGGGCACGCTCGCTGTAAAAAGAATGCGCGGCGAAAGCGGAAAAATATCTGCCGCGGAATTCGCCAAGCAGGTTGATTTGAAAGTCGGCGACCGTCTCGGCTGACGTTTTTATTTCACGAAGAGCACGAACCACGAACTTGGAGGTTTTGATATTAAGTCCTTCGTGTCCTTCGTGTGCTTGG
>JAICHC010000331.1 GCA_025922795.1 Candidatus Binatia bacterium
CGGAGACTCGCAGCGCCGAGAACAATCTTATGGAACGATCCGGTCTCGGCGAACTCTTGCGCCTCGGTGGTGAAATTAGTCTTCTGCGGCGCCGGTTAGGGTGCGACCGTTCCGGGTTTTTGCGGCACTTTGCCGGCCAACTCGTCCTCGATGCTGCCGTAATTGTAATACGGGTTGGCAACGGATTTGCGGTATTCCTCCGGCGGCACGTTGCAATAGACTTCAAGCTGATTGCCGTCGGGATCGTAGAAATAGATGCTCTTGGCCACGCCGTGAAAGATCATCTGGCGAAATTTCACATCATGCGCTTTGAATTTGCGATAGACTTCCTGCAGCTCGGCGAAGCTCCCGACTTCGAAGGAGACATGCTCCATGCCGAGTTGTTCAGCGTCCGGCAAGGCCGCGCCCGGCTTTCCTTCGCGGATCGCCAGCATGTGATGGTTGTTGTTGACGTCGGTGCTGAAGAACAGCATGCCGCGGTCGTTCTCGCCGACCTGGGGGAAGCCCAGGACCTCGGTGAAAAATCGGCGTGAGCGCTCGAGGTCTTTCACTTTAAGAACGAGATGGCCGACGCGTGTGATTTTAAACGACATAAAAGCTGCCTCCCGTTACTGTGCTTTGTGAACCTGTGCCGACTAGAAAATTCTCGTTGTCTTTTCTCCCGCTTTGGGGATGTCAGATGTCATTTTGAGCCGGACGCGCAACCAAGCCCGAGAGATGACACCGGAAAGCGCATTGATTGCCGTCTTGCCGGAGCCTGGTAAACAGTGTTTGTTCACCAGCCTAATTACGTCGTCAACAGGACCTTGCCGAAGTGCTCCCGCCCTTCGAGGTAGCGCTGCGCCGCGCGGGTTTCCGCCAAAGGGAAACTCTGGTCGATCGGCACTTGAAACTTTTTCTCCGCTACGAGTTTGAGAATTTCATCGAGCTGTTTGAAGTCTTCCGGTTTGGCTTTCAGATAATTCGTAATCGAAAAGCGCGTGGCTTTGCGGCCCTCCGTCAAAGAGGGTGGAGCATCGGGTATCGGACCGAAGGCGCCTCCGATCGAAACCAGCCGTCCCCCCGGCGCAAGCGCTTGCAGACTTTTCTGGTAAACTTCCCCACCGATCATTTCCAGCACCACATCGACGCCGCGATTGGCGGTTGCGCGCATCGCTTCCGACAGAAAGTCGTTCTCAGGAACAACGATGGTTATGTCGGCTCCGAGTGCGCGCAGCCGGCGAGCTTTGTCTTCACTGCCCGTCGTCGCGATTACCTTTGCGCCGAGATGCTTGCCGATTTGAATCGCCGCGGTGCCCACGCCGCTGCTGCCGCCTTGCACAAGCAACCATTCGCCGGATTTGATGCCGCCGTCCGTCTTTAAGCCGAACCAGGCGGTGAGAAATGCCGTCGGCAAGGCCGCGGCCTGAGCCGCGGTGACGCCCTCGGGAATGGGTCGCACGTCGGGAGTCTTCGCTATGGCATATTCCGCGTAACCGCCGAGACTCGGATAACCGACGACACGCTGACCGACTCTGAATCCACTCACATCGCCGCCAAGTTTTTCGACGGTGCCGGCGAACTCGCGTCCGGGGATCACCGGCAATTGATCCGGCGAGATCCGGTAAGCGCCTTTGCGCAAGCCCAGGTCGGCGCGATTGAGCGACGCCGCTTCGACTTTGATCAAAACCTCCCCGGCTTTGGGCTCCGGCACCGGCACATCTTCGTACTGCAGAACCTCTTCGGTCGGACCGAAATTGTGAATGCGAATAGCTTTCATTGATTTCGCCTCCTTCCTAATGATCGTAAAACAAGATTAGGCGGAGCCTGTCTGCCTGTCAACGCGGAATCAGCGATGACAACGGAGCTCGAACGCGCAGCTCGCTAGCGCCGACGCTGGCGATACAACTCCACGAGCTTTCGCCGAACCATTTCTTCACCTCCCGGCAAAGAATCGAATTTTGTCGTGTTATCGGCTTTGCGCAGGATGTCCTGCCCTTCCTTGTCCTGATGCATGCTCAGAATAATTTTCCGGAGGCGCGTCACGATCGGTTCTGGAACATCCTTGCGCACTGATACGAGATGGCGAGGCACGGATTCGGTCTCACCGAGCATCGATATTGACGCCTTGCTGGTGTCGCTCACATGCGCGAAGTCGTCATTGCTGAAGGCCCCCGCCGCTATTTTTTTTTGCAGCACGAGATTGATCATATTCGTGTCGGTACCGGCGAAGATGTAGCCGATCTCGTTGGCCGAGACCTTGGCTTCGAGGCTCGCCTTCTCCGCTACGGAAAAGCCTTTCTTGAACAGGAAAAGCTTGGGCAGGAAATAGCCGGAGGTCGAGCCAGGATCTTCGAACGCGATGATTTTGCCGCGCAGGTCTTCGAGCCGCGCAACACCGCTTTCCTTGTTAGTGAAAATAAGGCTGTGATATTCGGCAATTCCCCCCTTCCACCGTCTGAGCAATAGCCTGGCGGCACCCAAGCGGTTTATAACATAGGTGGGATAGGGGCTTTCGATATAGAAATCGACGCGCTTCTCTTCAAGCAGCTTCGTCATTTGCGCCGCCGTTGAAGTGACAACCACCATTCCCTTGGCCCCGGTTGGCGTGAGCTGGCGAGCAGCATAATTCACCAGGGGACGAAAGTATTCCGTCACCGAATCAGGTGAGCTTTGGAAAACAACCCCTAACGTGAGCTGTGTTGCTGGTTCCCTTTGCAGTTGTGCTTGAGCTTCCAGAGGTATCGTGACCAGGAGGAACGTGACAAACAACACCGCGGCGATCGGACGCGAAGATTTTTTCATGATGGGAGTCCTCACATTTGCAGGGCCAGTAAAAAAGGAACATGGCCAAGAAAAAATTCGACCCATGAGCTTCGACAAATGCTACCGCGGTCGTAGCCGTCAGTCCGCCCGCGGCAACAGCGGGTGATGGCTCGACGGAGCCCGAGATTCCTTAGGCGACGCGACCCATGTCGAAGACGATCTCCTTTGAAATCTTTCCATCGCGCATCTCAAAGATGTGAACCAGGCGCATTTCGATGCTGCTGCCGAGTGGAAAATGCCAATATCCGTCCTTCGCCACCTCGAAGCTCACGATACTGTCATCGACAACGCGATCTTCGGTAGCGAAGCGCTGAAGGAACTGAAACTTTACGTTGCGCATCGATGCAAAGAGTTCCCGGTAATTCTTTGCAACTGGCCCCGTTCCGGAAAAGGATCGATTAAGACCATTGGGTGCCGGCGCTTCCCAGACGATGTCGTCGGTAAATGTCTCGAGCGCCGCTTCGACCTCGTTCAGGGCTTCGCTGTGGAAATGATTTTCAACGATCTTAAGATTTTGGGTTACGCGATCCTTGTCCATTTTTTCGTCCATCTGTATCCCGTCATGCTTCATTGCCCGCTCGAGTGTCAGCGTGACTGCTACTTCAGCACGCCCGATGCTTTGGCCGCGTGCGTCGCGATGGCATCCATCAAAGCTGGGGATAAGCAATCGTAGGGCTCTAGCTTCAATTCCTTCAGTCGCGCCCTGATTGCGCCCATCTCGGCTGGATTGGTGCCTGACTCAATGATCGACGAAACAAACGCGGCGAATTCCGGCGGCGCCCAACCTGGATCGGAAGATAGTTCAGTGTGTATGAAATCGAACCCGAAGAACGGATGCTTTTCGTTCTCGATACGGCCGTACATGTGTACGCCGCAATCTTTGCAGGCGTGTCGTTTGATGACCGCGTTCTGATCCACGACGGCGAGCTTGTCCCCGTTGGCGGTGATGCGGACTTTGTCGCGCGACACTACGGCGACCTGCGAGAACAGCGCGCCCGCCGGCTTCCAGCACTTGGTGCAGCCACACACGTGGTTATGGGCGCACTGGCTTTCGATCGCGATCGAAACCTTCTTATCAGAGCAGTGACAGAGCAACGTGCCGCCCGTGAAATGGGCTGCTGCGGGTTTTATTCCCTGATCGACTTGCGGGTGAATGGAAATCGCTTGCGCCATTGGTTACTTCCTCCTTCTTGGTGGGCTTACCGGATTGTGACGACCGTTCCCAGAAAACGAGCTGCTACCGGCGATTGAAAACATCCTACAACGAGTTTCGCTAGTCAACAGCGAGATCGGTGCGGCTTGGTAGAGTCCTGTGTTGACGAAAACGAGAAGTGGATAGTACAAGAGCGTTGAGGGCCAAACCCCATCTGTAGCATGGGAGTTTCGCAGCGGAGGGTAAGACATGAAGCGAGCTTTTCCGGTTATCGATGCCGACGGCCATGTGCTTGAACGCGATCGCGAACTGAGGGAATTCATGCCGCCGGAGTTTCGCGCTGTAGAAGGGAAACGCGAGTACCCGCTGTTTGCATGGGACGGTTGGGCCCGCGGTGCTTTGTCGCCGCAAAAGCGGGAGCATCCAAGCATAGATCTCTGGATGCGCTTTCTCGATGCCACCGAGATCGCGGTCACCGTGCTCTATCCGAACGAAGGTTTGAACATCGGCTTGCAGCGCGACCGGGACTGGGCGGTGGCGCTGGCGCGCGCGTACAACGACTGGCTGCATCACGACTTCTTGAAGGTAAGCCCGCGCTTTCAGGCGGTTGCACTACTGGCGCCGCAGGAGCCCGGCGAAGCAGCCAAAGAACTGGAACGGGCCGTGCGGGATCTCGGCATGGTGGGCGGAATGCTGCCCGGTGTGATGAGCCCGATGCGTGGCCTCGGCTTGCCGGAATTCGATCCGATCTATCA
>JAICHC010000332.1 GCA_025922795.1 Candidatus Binatia bacterium
ATCGGGCAAATTCAGCCGCACCCCGAGCATGTCAATTTTCGGTTCCTGAAAAAATGTTTCCAGGCAACGGTGAAAACCTTCAGGGTTGATTCTTTGCAAGTCTTCGACGTCGAGCGGATTGCCGAGCAGTGTCGGCTTGTCGAGGCTTTCGACCAGCACTTTTTGTGTTTCGGGGCTAAGATCCGGCAAGGCCACGCCTTCCTGATCAGCGATGTCCGCCAGCAAGGTGCAGTCGCCGCCCGAAATCGTCATCAGGCCGACGCCGCGCTCGTGCTTGTCCGGACGAAGTTTTGCGCCGGCGAATAATGCCGTGGTATCGATCAGGTCATCGAGATCGTTGACGATGATCGCGCCGTGCTGCTCGAAAAATGCATCCCAAACCGCGGCGGCACCCGCGAGCTGGCCGGTATGGGCGATGACGTTGCGTTTGGCGCGTTCGGTCTTGCCGGCGCGCAGGACCAGCACGCTCTTGCCATTGGCGATTGCCCGATCGAGAGCGGCGGCAAAGCGTCCAGGTTCTTTGGGCGCCGCTTCGAAGTAGGTGGCAATGACTTCGATTTCAGCGCATTCGGCTTGATAGGCGAGATAGTCGGCGGAGTTGAGCACGGTTTCGTTGCCGCCGCTGGCGCACACATGGAAGCCAAGTCCCCGCTTGGCACCCGCCATCATCAGAAGATTCATCATGCCGCTGCTCTGAAAAATGCAGCCGATGTTGCCGGCGCGCAGCGATTTCGGCAGCTCGCCCCCCCAAATGCCCAACTTCGCGCGCATGGAGACAAAGCCCATGCAATTGGGGCCGAGCAACTTCAAATGCGCCGCTTCCGCCGCCGCGGTCAAATCTTTTTGCAGTTTTATTCCTGCTTCGCCGCCTTCGGCGAAACCATCGGCGAAAATGACGCCGGCTTTCACACCTTTTTTGCCGGCTTCCTCGACCACGGGAACGACCGCCTTGTTGTTGACGGCGATGACGGCGAGTGGAATTTGGCCCGGCACCTCGGCGATGCTCGGATACGCTTTCAAGCCAAAAACTTCGGAGCGCCCCGGGTTGACCGGTAAGATGCGCGATGGATCGAAGCCCATATTTTGCAGATTCTTGAAGATATTGACGGCATAATGGTTGCGCTCGCTGGCTCCGATAATGGCTAAACGATCGGCTTCGAAGAGCGGCGCTAGAGGTTGATCGCTGGGCACAAAAAGCCTCCTCAGAGAGAGAAGATTCAGCACTGCTTATCGCAGTGGAAAATGGTTGTCCAATGATCAAAGTGGAGTGTTGGAGTGATGGGTGGTCAGAGGCCAATGCGAAGCTGGGCTGACGGGTCCGGGTAAGTTCAAGTATCTAGAGCTGTCTCCCGACGAACGTGAGGGATCTCGCATTGCGGTTCAGATTCTTCAACCAGCAACGGTCAATAGATCGATGAGCCGCCGCACGTTACTTACGGTTTCGAGTTTTCCGACCAGGCCGATCAGTTCTTCGGTTTTCCGCTCCGAGATCACCATCTTCGCGTTGGCGCGAAATTTTTCAATGACTTCGCTCTCCGTCATCGGATTTTGCGGATGGCCCTTGGCGATTTTGGCGGTGAAGCTGTGACGCGTACCGTTTTTCAGTTCGACGACTACCGGGCAATAACGACCCGGCTCGGGAATGCTTTCGTCGCAAATCACGTGAACTTTGCGCAGCGCCTCTTGGACTTTCTGTTGGTTCACTGTTTCATCGGTAAACGTCGACAATTCGAGCTTGCCGTCCAGGATACAGGTGGCGACGACGTAGTTGATCGCGAACTTGCCGCGCAATCCGGTTTTCACTTCCGGGGCGTAATGTCGGGAATAACGCAGCGGCGGAATGCTCACTTCCATTTTGGCCACGTCGTCGTAGCGGATGTCGTGCTCGCGTTTCAAATACAGCGCCGCGTCGGCGGCGAGAAACTGCGGTGCGCTGCACGGGTGCCGTTTGAGGCCGAGGCCGGGGGACTCCAAGAAGTACGGCTTGCCGATGTTGTCGATCATTTTTTCATAGTCGCATTTGTCTGGACCGAAGAAGGTGTCGCAAAAACCGCGCGGCGCCTCGAGAATCGCCGTATCGGCAGTAAAACCTGCTCGAGCGAGCAGCGCGGCTTCGGCGCCGTTGCGCGCGGCATTGCCGGCGTGAAAGGGTTTGACCATCGAGCCTTGCTGGCGCTGGATTCCTCCGGCGGCTGACGCAGCGATACCGAGCGCGGTCTTGATTTTGTCGGGGTTGAGTTGCAACAGGCTCGCGCAAGCGACCGCGGCGCCGAGACTGCCGAAAACCGGCGTGCTGTGAAAGCCGCGGTCTTGAACGTTGGGCGCATTGGCGGCGATCTTAGCAATGACTTCGATGCCGAGCACGTACGCTTTGAGTAAATCCATGCCGGATGCACCGATGCTTTCCGCGAGCGGCAGCGCCGCGCCAATGAGCATGCTGGTCGGATGTCCCACATGGATAAAGGCGTCCCAATCGTCGAAATCGAGCGCATGTGCGAGGAGACCATTGGCGAACGCTGCCGACGATACGGATGCTTGTTGCGAGGTGCCCCAGATCGAAGCTTCCTCGGAAGCGCCGAGTTTCGCACAATAAGCGAGCGCGATTTTTACCGCCGCTTCATTGAGGCCGGCCAACGCAACGCCCAGTGTGTCGAGTATATGCAGCTTGGCGTTGGCTCGAGTTGGCTCGCGGATTGCCGAAAATTCGGTCACGGCGACAAACTGGGCCAATTTTTCGGTGACCGGTGGAGGCGTGGCCATCTTGTTCTCCTGACAATTGGGATATATGAAAACTGCAATATCCGAATTGCCGGCGGGTGTCTATCGTAGGTAACAAAGCGCAAAGAGCACAGAACAACGCAAAAAAAAGAATCGAGGGGAGAAGCATGAAGGGCTGTTTAGAAGGCATCCGAATTCTGGAGCTGGGAAATTTTATTTCGGGACCGTACGGTGCTTGCCTACTCGCCGATATGGGCGCGGAAGTGATCAAGGTCGAGAACCCCAATGGCGGCGATCCGTTTCGCGGCTGGGACCTGGGCGGCGATCAGCCGAACTTCTGGGCGTTCAATCGCGGCAAGAAGAGCATCACGGTCAATTTGCAGACCGCCGAGGGAAAAGAAATTTTCTATGGGCTGGTCAAACACGCCGATGTCGTCATTGAGAACTATCGGCCCGGCGTGATGAAGAAACTCGCCATCGATTACGACACCGTATGCAAGATCAACGATCAAATCATTTATTGCTCGATCACGGGCACCGGCCCGACCGGTCCGTACGTCAACCGCCCGGCGTATGACACGGTCGGGCAGGGATTGGGCGGCATGCTCAGTGTGTTAATGGATCCCAAAGATCCGCGGCCGATCGGGCCGGCGTACGCCGACCATTTAAGCGGGCTTTACTCCGCGCTGGGTGTGCTGGGCGCGCTGAATGCGCGGACGAAAACCGGAAAAGGTCAGCAAATCGACGCGACAATGGCCGGCGCGGTGCTGGGTTTCTTGAATGCTCCGGCGACCGAGACCTTGGCGCACGGCCGCCCGCCGGGTCCGTACACTCGCCCGCGGCAATCGCAAACTTACGCGTTCTCGGCATCGGACGGCTTGCCGTTTGCGATCCATCTCTCATCGCCGCAGAAATTTTGGGAAGGCTTGTGCAAAGCGGCAGGCCATCCCGAAATGATCGATGATCCGCGCTTCAACACACGGCCCAATCGCAGGAAAAACTACGACGAGTTGAATCAGACCTTCGCGGAATTTTTCCGACAAAAGCCGCGTGCTCATTGGCTCGCGCAACTCGAAACCCATGACGTGCCGCACACGCAGGTTTACACCCTGCAGGAAGTGTTCGAGGATCCACAGATCAAACACATGGGCTTGGAAATTAAGATCGATCGGCAGCACAAGCCGGCGATCCGCACGGTAAGATTTCCCCTGGAGTACAGCGATACGAAAATCCCGCATCCCGCGCCGCCGCCGGAGCTGGGCGAGCATAACGACGAATTTCTAAAAGCATTGGGTTACAATGAAAAAAAAATCGCGGAGCTGAAGGACAAGGGTATAATCTGATTTCCGCGTCATGATTCATTGGGCTTATGTAGGTCGGCGAACCGCCGAGCGACAGGTTTGCGAAAAAACAGGATTTCTCGGCCGCTTCGTTTCCGCGGAACGACACGGCCATTGTGATTGCCGCTCGTCATTTCGGCCGAAGGCGAAATCTCGCTTGGTGTTTCCGATGTAAAGTAAACAGCAGTTCACAAGTAGGTAGGGGTTCAAAGTTTTCGAAAAGGGAGAGCGAAACATGAAAGGCTGCTTGGACGGCATCAGAGTGTTAGAGCTGGGCAATTTTATCTCCGGCCCGTATGGCGCAATGTTACTCGCCGACATGGGAGCGGAAGTGATCAAAATCGAGAATCCCAAGGGTGGCGATCCGTTTCGCGGCTGGGACCTGGGCGGGGATCAGCCGAATTTCTGGGCGTACAATCGCGGCAAGAAGAGCATCACACTCAATCTTCAAACGCCGGAAGGGAAGGAAATCTTTTTGGCGCTGGCCAACCGAGCCGACGTGGTGCTCGACAACTATCGGCCCGGCGTCATGACCAAGCTCGGCATCGATTATGACACCGTGAGCAAAACCAACCCGGGGATTATCTATCTGTCGATCACCGGCACCGGTCCGACCGGGCCGTACGTCAAGCGGCCGGCGTACGACACCGTC
>JAICHC010000333.1 GCA_025922795.1 Candidatus Binatia bacterium
GCGCTGTACGGTCGTCATGGTCACCCATAGCGACGAGGCGGCGGGCTACGGTGACCGGAGAATCTATTTGCGGGACGGCCGGGTCGAGAGGCAAGTGTGATGGTACGTTTGCTGACCACGATTTCCTGGCGCCACGTGACCCGCCATCGGCTGCGCACGGCGTTGACCTTTTTCGGAATCGCGCTCGGGGTCGCCGTGGTGGTTGCTATCGCGATGGTGAACCGATCGCTGACGACGTCTTTTCAATCGACGATCGATCAAATTGCCGGCAAGGCGGTCCTACAGGTGGCCAACGGTGAAAGCGGCATAGCCGAGTCTCTGTATCCGATCGTTCGGGATACTTCAGGAGTGCGCGAGGCCGCGGCGGCGATCGAAGGTTTCTTGCCGTTGGCCGGCTCGCCGGGGGAGCGGTTGTACGTTTATGGCGTCGACCTTCTCACGGACTTTGCGATTCGCGAGCATCAGTTTACCGATGAACAGTTCGGCTTCGAGCAGGCGCTCGATTTCATCGCCAGTCCGGATTCGATCGCGCTGACCGAATCGTTTTCTCGCCGGTTAAACTTTCCAATAGGGGCAAAAATCATTTTGCTCACCAGCCAGGGCCGGCGCGAATTCACGGTGCGCGCGTTGCTCAAGGAGCAGGGGACGGCGACGGTCTTCGGCGGCAGTTTTGCCCTGATGGATTTGCCGGTGGCGCAGCGCACTTTCGGCAAGGAAGGCAAACTCGATATCGTCGATCTGACCATCGAGCAGGATGAGACGATCGAAGCGGTGCAGCAACGCCTGCGCGAGCGTTTGCAAGGCGCTGCGGTGGTCGAGCGACCGCGCGAGCGCGGCAAGCAAATCGAGCTCTTGCTCACGTCATTTCGCGTCGGTCTTTTCTTCGTCAGCTTGATCGCGCTCTTCGTCGGATTTTTTCTCATTTACAACACCGTGTCGGTCTCGGTCATCCAACGGAAGAAGGAAATCGGGACGTTGCGCTGTCTGGGCATGAAGCGGAGCGAACTGCTGCGCTTGATCATGACCGAAGCGCTTCTGTTGGCGCTTGCGGGATCGATTCTCGGAGCGTTACTGGGTTGGCTCTTGGCTCGCGCTGCCCTCGTTGCCGTCGGAGAAACCGTCGGCAATCTCTTCTCACTCCTGGAGTTGGCCGCCGGCGATTTCACCCTGCGTGAGTCGATCATCGCGCTAGGAAGCGGGGTCGCCGTCGCCGTTCTCGCCGCTTTGCATCCTGCCGTGGAGGCGGTTCGGGTCAGCCCGCTCGAGAACGTCAGCCAAGCGGCGTGGCGACCGCCGACGCGCGGTAGGAGATCATGGCCGAATTGGCTGGGACTTTCATCTTTCATAGTTTCTCCGGCCTTGTTGTTGATTGCGCCGGCGGTCGAGGGTTCGGTGGAAAAATTCAGTGTAGGCGTCGCCGCTATGTTGATCTTTCTCCTTGGCGTGGCGGCCTTTTGCCCGGCGCTGATCGGATTCGCGGTACGCCGCTTCAGGCAGTTGAAATGCGGATTAGCGGGACTGTCATGGGTCGAGCTACGTTTGGCCTCTGATAGCCTTTACCGTAATCCGATTCGCTCCGGAATTACCGTAGCCACCATGGTCATCAGCTTGGCGGCGATCTTCACCATCGCTTCATTCGTGAGTAGCGTGCGCGGCTCCTTACTCGCCTGGGTGGACCAAATGGTCACCGCGGATCTCATCGTCAGCTCGGGCGCACGCACGGCGGGTCCGAGAAACGTTCCGTTGCGCGAGGATCTGTTGCCCGAGTTGCGGAAAATCCCCGGCATACAAGTCATCGATCTCTACCGTCTCATCCGTTCGACTTACCAAGGAAAACCGATTCTGATCGAATCGTTCTCGGCGCGTGACTCGGCGCCGGTCCGGACTCTGCCGATGGCAGAGGGGGACGGCGATCGGGCGCTGCGCGAAATGGCTGACGGCAAGGGCGTGATCGTCAGTGAGAGTTTTCAGAGCAAGTTTGGCATCGGCAGCGGCGACCGGGTTGAATTGGTCACGCCGTCCGGAAAGTTTTCGTTCACCGTGCTCGGCGTCTACATCGATTATTCTTCGGACTCGGGCAGCGTGCTGCTGGATCGTGCGCTCTATAAAAAATACTGGAAAGATGAATTGCTCGACGCCTTCGATCTGTGGATCGAACCGGGCGCCGACGAGCGTTCCATCATGCAGGCGATCAAGGAGCGTCACGGCGAGCAATATCAACTCTTTATCAGCACACATGGCGAGCTGAGAGAGGCCGTCGTTCACATCATGGAGCAATCCTTCGTGGTCAACTATGCGGTTGAGATCGTCGCCGTGGTCGTGGCGATACTCAGCGTCGTCAATACACTCCTGGCATCGGTGCTCGATCGCACCCGCGAGATCGGTGTCCTGCGAGCGATCGGCGCAACTTCGTTACAAATCCGGCGCACGGTCGTGGCGGAAGCCGGCTGGATCGGGCTGCTCGGCGGATTGCTCGGCCTGCTCGCCGGCACGGTAATGGCCTATCACCACGTCGTCTACAATACCAAAGAGCTCACCGGATGGACCTTTCAATTTTACTACCCGTACGACCTGGCGGCGCTGTCGATCATCGCCTCAGTGATTCTCTGTATGTTGGCAAGCTTCGCGCCGGCGAAGCAGGCGGCCTCGATCCCGATCGTGTCGGCGATCGGTTACGAATAGCGAAGTCAAAACTCGGTTAACCACGGCACCGTAGAGACGAGGAAGCTCGAAAGCTAGAAGAGAATCCATCTCCGTGGCCTTCGGCACTTGGCGCTGAATGTCTTCGTTCGCTGCGCGCCGGACGGTTGAGGCGAGCGCTGATCTACGAGGTCGGCACTTCGGTGAACATTACGAAACGGGCGCGGCGGTTCTTTACGCGGCATTCTTCGGTGGGTTCGAAGCAGGCGGGGGCTTCCTTGCCGTAGCTGATCGTCACCAGGCGGTCGGAGGAGACACCCTGGTTCACCAAAAAATCCTTTGCCACCTGCGCGCGTTTAGCGCCGAGCGCAAGGTTGTACTCCGCCGAGCCGATATCATCACAGTGGCCTTCCACTTCGACTCGCGCTTTGGGGTGGGCTTTCAACCATTCGGCGTTTTTCCTTAGAATTTCCTGGGCATCCGGCTCGAGCTCGACACTGTCGAACTGATAATAGACGTCCTTCAACGCCGCGCCGGCCGGTGTTACCGCCGCTACGCCGCGGCTGATCGCTTCCATGGCTGAGGGGGAGCGCGCCGATCCGGTGCCGCTCGGGTTGCTCAGCGACTCCGGGGGCGAGAAAAGCTTCGGTGATGCAGAGTCGGATGTTGCGCAGCCGGCGAGGCTTAAGAGGAAACTGGCCAACACCGTTAGATGTCGAAAATGTGCTGAAAAACGCGAATTCCGGCGCACGAACCGTCCTTATTTTGCAAAATCCGAAAGTTGGATTCCCGCTATCCTCGCGATTTGCGCCTGAATTGTCAAGATTTTTTTGCCGTACATGGCCGATTGACGTGAGTGAACGCAGTCAACCGAGATGCATTCTAGGGGTTCTTATTGCCGCGGTGTCGCAAGCTAAACCACAACGTCCCGCAAATTCCACCGAACACATCGATCAATACGTCCATGGCGTTGGCGCTCCGGCTTGGAACCACAGATTGATGTAGCTCGTCGCTGACGGAGAAGAGCGTGGTTAGCGCGATGGCTACTCCGATGCGATTCTCGTTCGATTGATCGCGCAGAGCGCGCACGATCAACACGGCAAGAATAAAAAACTCGACGAAATGGCCGAGCTTGCGAATGAGCCAATGAAAGCTTTCGAGGTCATCGGCGGACAGCCATGGAAAAACTTCTCTGAACAAAGGCCCGACGACACCGGCGGTGTTGGAGTCGGAGAGCAGGTCAGTGGAGAAGACGAAAATCAGCCCGGCCCAGACGATGACCGGGAACCAGTCATTAATGCGGCGATATTGCATGTTCATTTCAGGTCGCTCATGGTCACTGCAGCAAGAAAGTTGCGCTGCGGTCTACAGGCTGTAAGCCACGGCGGTGACCGTTAGCAGCGCTCCTCAGTCCATTATAAATGAAGGCGGCGCCACCGTCCGGCTACGCCGCCCCTAGTATGGATACAGGTCGTCCCCTCCTGTTATCATGGCAAAATTTTGCCGGTCGAAGAAGTCGATGAGGTAATCCGCGGCAATTGTCTTCCTGGTCGCCTTGCTCACGCCTGAAGGAAAATACCAGGAGGCGGCCATGCGGCTCAGGACAACTTCTGGCTCATCGGCAAAAAAGACAAGGTCGAGCCGTAGTAAGACAGACCGCCGACTGAAACTCTAACGGCCAAGTCAATCGTGACATCCAAAAGCCGTCTTCGATTGTTCCTACAGGAGTATGCAGCGCACCGGCTCCGATGTGAATGCGCAGCTAGCGCGTCGCCGGCTTGCGCAGCAGAGCGTAGAGAACCGCGGAGATCAAAAAAGTCACGAGATAAGCCGGCATCAGCGGAGCGTAACTCTGATGGCGATCGTAGACCGCACCGGTGATCACCGGGCCCAATGCCGGTCCCCACAGGTAAAAGAAACTCATCGTGCCGCGAATTGTCGCGAACGACTTTCTGCCAAAAAAGTCGCCGACCGTCGCCCAACTCACCGGAAAAATCGCCTCGACGAAGGTGATGAGCAGTGTAAACATCCACATCGACGC
>JAICHC010000334.1 GCA_025922795.1 Candidatus Binatia bacterium
AAATGAAGCTGTAGGGGTGTCCTGATGTTGCGAACGTCACCGGCTTGCTCGGGCGGGAAGCCGTGCCATGATGAGCAAGCGTCGGCCTCGTTGACGTACATGGCGGCAAGCACAGTGAGCGCGCCGCCCATGCAGAAGCCGAGCACACCCGCTTTGGGGCTTTTCTGTTTCAAAGATTGCGTTGCACCGCGAATGTCCTGCGTTGCCGCGTCGGAGAAATTGAGATTCGTCATTAAATGGCTGGCCTCTGCGGCATCGAGGGTTACCTTGCCTTTATAAAGATCGGGTACCAATGCGCGATAACCGAGTCCAGCGAAGCGGTCCGCCACGCCTTTAATCTGATCGTTCAAGCCCCACCATTCCTGAATCACAACGACACCGGGCGCTTTGTCATTTCCGGTCGGCTCGCTTAGATATCCATTGCAATCTGCGCCGTCGGGCCGTTTGAAAGTAATCATCTGTCCCATGATTGCCCTCCGTAAAAGGATTTGGTCTCAAGTGCTAGCTAACGGAACCGCGGCTATCGAGTCAAGTACCGACAGGAGAGTCAATGGGTTTTGCTTGTTAATTACGAAATGACGGCGCACCTCAATGATCGTTCCATTCTCGGCAAAGCGAAGGGTTTAACCGTACGTCTTGGCACAGAGCCATTGGCCGGCGATCATTGCGGCAACGAACAGGAACACGCCCGGGTTGGCGGAGGCGAGTCCGGCGAAGGCCGGGCCCGGGCAAAAGCCGGCGAGTCCCCAACCGATGCCAAAAATAGCCGCGCCGATGATAAGTGAGCGATCGATTTCTGACTTAGCCGCTAGATAAAACTGGCGATCCAGTACCGGACGCGGCCAGCGTAAAATGAAACGGAATAGCGGCAGCGTTACAGCCAGCGCCCCGGCCATCACGAAAGCGAGCGTCGGATCCCATCGCCCGGTAATGTCGAGAAAGCCGATGACCCTGGCCGGATTGATCATCTCGGATACCGTAAGCCCGATACCGAAGATGACGCCGACCACTAGGCTGCTAAAAATGCGGAGCATCAGAATAGGTTTTTGGCGAAATAAACAGTGGCGATTCCCAGGCTCATAAAAGTGACTGTCGCGGTCAGGGAGCGGGGCGATAACCGCGCTAATCCGCAAACCCCATGGCCAGAGGTGCACCCAGCACCAAGCCGGGTGCCGAAACCGACCAACAATCCGGCGGCGAGCAGCGTCGGCACATCCGCTTCCAGTTGCAGCGGCAGCGCTTCGTAAAAAAGCCGATAGAGAGCAGGCGCGGTGATCAGGCCCACCAGAAACGCCAGGCGCCAAGCTCGTTCGCTCCGCGCGCGCGACGTGATCAAGCCGCCAAGAACACCCGAGATGCCGGCAATGCGACCATTAAATGCCAGCAGGAGAGCAGCGGCGGAACCGATTAAAGCTCCACCGATGAGTCCGCCGATAATGTTCGCTTCAGCCATGCGCGAGATCTCTTCGGGCCATTATTTTGGCCGTTCTTTCATTTTCGCTCGGGCTTCGTCGATGATCGGTTGAACTTTTTTCTTTAATCCGGGATCGAGCTTGAAGGCCATTTGGAAGTCCGCATGCGCCTCTTTTTCTTTGCCTTGATAGATTCGGATCAGGCCGCGATACACATACGCATCGGCGTTCTTCGGTTGCATGCTGATAACGTCGCTAAAATCGCGGGCGGCGTAGTCGTATTTATCGATGCGCAGATGTGCGAGGCCGCGGTTGAACGGCGCCTCGGGGTCCTTGGGGTTGATGCGCATCGCTTCGCTGTAGTCCTCGATCGACGCTTCAAACCTGCCGAGTTTCATTTTCACCAAGCCGCGATTGTAAAACGCTTCCGACGATCGCGGATTGAGCCTCAACGCTTCATCGAAATCGCGAATTGCCTGCTCATATTTTTGCGCATCAGCGTAAACGATGCCGCGATTATAGTAGGCATCGGCAAGCTTGGGGTCGCGGCTGAGCGCCGCATCGTAGTCGCGGATCGCTTCGTCTTTGTGATTTAAGGCGAGATAGGCGTTGCCGCGATTGTAAAAGCTCTGCGCATCCGTGCTGTCGATGCGGATCGCTTCACTGAAGTCCTTGACCGCAGCTTCGTAGCGTTGCGCGTCGAAGTGCAGACTGCCGCGATTGGTGTAGCTGCGGGCATCATCGGGATTGAGTTTGATCGCGGCGCTGTAGTCGTTGAGCGCCGCCTGCTGTTGTTTCAGCCGGCGATGGGCATTGCCGCGATTGTAATGCGCCTCGGCATCCTTCGGATTAAAGCGCAGCGCCTGGCCGTAGTCTCTGATCGCTTGTTTATCTTGACCCAGATCGTAGTGGGCGTTGCCCCGGTTGAAGTAGGCTTCGGCCATTTTGGGGTAAGCTTTTATGACCTTGTCATATTCGCCAATCGCTTCTTCGATCTTACCCGCGTCGTGCAGTTCGAGCGCGGCTTTCAACGGTTCTTTGACTTCGCCGGTCCAACCGGGCGACCTAAGAGCCACGAGAATCGCGACGATCACTGCCGTGATTGCAATTTTCGCATTCATCGAAACTACCGCTGGTGTGGCGCCGCTTCGAGAGACATGAGCGGCTCGAGCTTTGCTTTCAAGCTTGGATCCAATTCCATCGCCCGCTTAAAATCTTTGCGTGCTTCGTCGGTCTTGCGCTGGCGCAGTTTGATCGCGCCGCGATTGGCATAGATGCGCGCGTTCTTCGAATCCAACTTCACCGCCTCGTCGTAATCTTTCACCGCTTCGTCATATTTGCCGATTAGGGAGAAGGCGTTCGCACGGTTGTTATACGTCTCGGCGTTTTTGGGATCGAGCTTGATGGCTTCGCTGTAGTCCGCGACGGCCAGCTCGTGATGGCCCAACCGGCGCTGTGCCAAGCCGCGCTGGGCATAGATTTCAGGATCTTTAGGGTTAAGTTTTTGCGCTTGATTGAAATCCTGCAGCGACTTTTCCCACTGACCGAGGCGATAGAAAGCGATACCGCGATTGAAGTAGGCTTCGGCGAACTTCGGATTGTGACGCAACGCCTCATCATAGTTCTTCACCGCCTCGGCATATTGTTTAAGCTCGTTATGGGCGTTGCCTCGGAGATGATAAACATCCGCCCGATTCGGATCGAGGCGCAGGGCGGCATCGTAATCTTTGAGCGCGCTCTCGTGCGCGCCGATTGCAGCGAGCGCGCTGCCTCGTCCGACGTAAGCTTCCGACAGTTTGGGGTCCGCTTTGATGGCGCGATCGTACGCCGCCATCGCATCTTTGTATTTGCCGGCGCGTTGCAATTTGACGGCATCGCGAAAGGCGTTTTGCGCCTGTGCAGCAAGGAGCGGCTGCGCAAGAACAAACAGTAAGAAACAACTCGTCAGGATTGGCGTGGCGGCTGTCATCGGCATTTACCGGTTTAACTTATGCCCTTGGGGATGTCCAATTGCGCCGGGACCGATACGGTACTCGCTCGGTCATGCCAGCGCAGCGGCGGCGTGAAAATAAATTGCCTATTCGGACTCCGTCGTCGATGCAGGGGCAAGCCTGCGGGTGCCTTGTTTGGGCGCCGAGAGGCTCACGCCTATAGACAACTGAACTACGACTCTACAGTCGTGCCCTAGACAAAAATGCCAAAAAAGAATAATGATTAAAGAAATCAGAGGCCTAACAATACAGGAGGATAATCCATGAGCACAGCGGCTGCGGTGAAGCGAAGCGCGGAACAAGTACTGGGGAAGGATAAGATAATCTCTTCCGATTCCCATATCATGGAGCCGCCGGATCTTTGGGAAGCCAACCTCACACCTGGCCTTCGGGCCAAGTTTCCAAAGTTTCCAGCGCGCAACACCGCGGGTGAGAAACCGGGCGGGCACGATCCCAAAGCGCGCCTAGATGAAATGGCAGTCGATGGCGTGAGCGCCGAAGTCCTATATGCCACCCATGGGCTGCGGCTTTACGCGCTGGAAGACGCGGCGCTCCAGGAAACCTGTTTTCAGATCGCCAACGATTGGATGATCGACTACTGCAAGGGCGCGCCCGGGCGGTTGTTCGGGATCCCGATGATTTCGATGTACAACATCCCCAACGCCATCAAAGAGCTCGAACGTTGTAAGAAGGCCGGCATGATCGGCTGCATGATCTGGCAAGTTCCGCCCGATCATCTGCCGTTTACTAGCGACCATTACAATCCCTTCTGGGAAGCGGCTTCGGAGCTCGATATGCCGGTCAATGTGCACATCTTGACCGGTTTTAATTACAGCCGTTTCGAGCGCAAGGGCCTGGATACCTATCGCATGACGGTAAACCAGAAACTTACCGATGCCGCCAATATTTTATTCGATTTTGTTTTTGGCGGCGTGTTGGCGAAAAATCCGAAGCTGAAACTCGTCTACGTGGAAAACGAAGTGGGCTGGATTCCGTTTTACTGCCACGAGTGGGACAAGTATTTCGTCCGTCACAGCCCGAAAGCCCCGCTGCCTTACATGAAAAAGCTGCCGAGCGAGTACGTGCGCGAGCAAGTTTTCGCGACCTTCTTCAGCGACCCGGCGGGTGGACGAATGATGGATTGGTTCGGCGAAGATAATTTTATGTGGTCGAGCGACTATCCCCATGCCGCTTCGACCTGGCCGCACTCGCGCCAGGTCATCGCCGACGAGCTGGGCCATCTACCGAAACCAGTTATCGACAAAGTCGT
>JAICHC010000335.1 GCA_025922795.1 Candidatus Binatia bacterium
AGTTTCGAGCATTGCCGCCGGCGAAGTTAGCGCCGGTCAAGTCGGTTTTCGCTTGGGGCCGCGTATCAATGCCGCGGGACGGGTCGACTACGGTATCAAGGTTGTCGAGCTATTAACGACGGATTCGTGGGATGTCGCGCTACGCATCGCCCTAGAGCTCGATGCCCACAACAGAGAGCGGCGCGTCATTGAGGCAGCCGTGCTCGAGCAAGCCATGACCCAAGCGGCCATCGCTATGAAGAGCGGCGGGCGGTATTCGCTGGTGCTTGCCGGCTCAGATTGGCATCCGGGCGTGCTCGGCATCGTCGCCTCGCGCATCGTCGAGAAATACTACCGACCGACCGTGGTTATCGCTCTCAACGGCAGCGCCGGCAAGGGCTCGGCGCGTAGCATTCGCGGTTTTCACATGATCGAGGGATTTCACCGCTGTGCTGTCCATCTGGAAAAGTTCGGCGGCCACGAATATGCGGGCGGTTTGTCGATCCAAGCCGATCGGGTGGAGTTATTCGCCGAATCCTTCGAAACTTGTGCACGGCAAGCGCTCTCACCAGAAGATTTGCTGCCGCTGCTCGAAATGGATGCGCAATTAAACTTTCCGGAGATCGGCATAGCGTTGGCACGCGAGCTCGATGTTCTCAAACCTTTCGGTGTCGGCAATCCCGAGCCGCTGTTCATTACGTTCGGGGCCGAAGTTTGCGAGCGCAAAGTTTTCTCGGCAGGGGTGCGTTACCGGTTGCGCCAGGCCGGCCGCGTGCTCGGTGCGCTGATCTTCGGCGTCGATGACGATTTTCCCGGCAGAGTCGGAGAAAGCATCGACGTCGCATATCGTTTGAGTGAAAACCAATGGAACGGTGCTACTAGCGTGGAGTTGAAAATCGTTGACGTGCGGCCAGCGGGCACCGACGAGTTGTCGTCGCCTGTGGTGTCGAATGACCATTCTGGTCATGCTCGCGGAGGATCAGAGCCATTATCGCGGTTGGCCAATCCGGATGTCGCACCACGGCGAGGATGAAGAGCAGCAGGTCGGGACCGGAGCGCGAGGCTAAACCACATGGGCATCCAAACTCGAAGAGACATTGTTTATCTGGCGCTCGCTGGGTTTTTTGTCACGAACGCCATGCTCGGAGAGCTAATGGGTGGGAAATTATTCACCCTCGGTCCATTCACTCTAAGCATCGGCGTCATTCCATGGCCAGTGGTGTTTATCGCCACGGATCTGATTAATGAATACTTCGGCCGTGACGGCGTCAAGCGGCTGACTTTGATGACGATTGCGTTGATTGTCTACGCCTTTGTCGTGCTTTTCCTGGCGATCCAGGTGCCGGCGGCATCGTTCTCGCCTGTCACCGATGCGCAATTTCAAGCGGTATTCGGCCAATCTTTGTGGATCATCGTCGGCAGCGTCATCGCCTTCGGTCTAAGTCAATTGATCGACGTCGTCATTTTTTGGCTCGTGCGACACAAGACTGGCGGCCGGTTTCTTTGGATGCGCGCCACCGGCTCAACGGTGGTATCTCAGCTCATCGACAGCGTCGTGATCATCGGCGTTGCATTTTGGTTACCCGGTAAGATTCAGACATCCGAGTTCTTGACGGTTGCGGCGTCGAATTATTCCTTCAAGCTAATCGTCGCGCTCGGCATTACGCCGCTGCTTTACGTCGGGCACGCAGCTATCGATCATTTTCTCGGTATAGAGGAAGCGCACCAGCTGATCGAGCAAAGCGCCAGAGCGAGCACGGATTGACCTTGATTTTTCGACCGGCCGCACGCAAGTTTTCATTGAAATAATCACAGATGACGTTAACGCGGCAGCTTTTATCATTTTTTGTGAGACGTGGCCCGGCAGTTGGTAAAATCTGATCGGCGCGAGGAGCCATTGATGACTGCGCCGACTTCGAACACTTTGCCGGCCCTAACAGGTGGATGATGGGTCTTAGGGAGACGCGCCCCTGTGGCGGAGTTGCCGATTGTCTTTCGTGGCTATTGTTGTTTTCTTGGGCTCTTGCTTGATATCGTCGTTAGACTTATCATTTGAAGTAGTCTCCAGCTCCTATGGCCCTGCCCGGACAATATTTCCAGAAGCTCGTCGAGAGTTGCCCTGATATTATCATCTCGGTCGATAAGCAGGGAACCATCACGTTCTACAACGACGGCGCGCGCCAAAATCTCGGTTTCAGTTACGAAGAAGTTCTGGGAAAGAATGTCCTGGAGATCTATCCAAGTCTCGAGGAAGCGCGCAGAGTCATGGCGGCAATGCGCGCCAGTAGCGGGGACGGCCGCGGGCGCCTGCGCAACTTTGAGACTGTTTTTAAAACGAGAAAGGGAGAGAAGATTCCCGTCGCGATTTCTGCATCGATCATTTATGACGATCAGGGCAACGAGGCCGGTTCGATCGGCTTCGCCAAAGACATACGGGAGATTCGCCGCCGGGACCAGCTGGTGACTCTTGCCGAAGTCGCTATCGGCGTGTCCCACGAAATCAATAACTCTTTGGAGGTATTGATTAACCAAATCGAAATGCTGCGCAAATACGTCGATCGCGCGGCGAACGATGACGATTATCTGGTCGAATCGGAGCGGCTCGATTCACTGGCCTCGCAGGTCGGAAAAATCCAAGACATCACCAGCCGCATAAGCCAGATGGCCGATGAAGGCGAGTACGGCACCAAAGAATACCTAAACGGAAAGTTGATGACGGATCTGCATGTTGGTGAGGGCAAATCCTGTGAGCGGCCGAAAGCCGACGCGCGCCATCCGTTGAGCGGCTTGAGAGTGCTGATCGTCGATGATGACCCGGGAGTTTGCGGTTCGCTTAAGGATTTGCTTGAAGGCGAGCGCTGTTGCATCGAGACGGCATCTTCCGGGATCCATGCTTTGCAATGGCTGGACCGACAACAGTTCGACGTGGTACTGAGCGACGTCGTCATGCCCGACATGGACGGCTACGAGCTCTATCAGACTGTTAAAGCAAGGACGCCGAAGCTTCCGGTTGTATTGATGACGGCGTTTAATTACGACAAGGATCACATCATCAAACGGAGCTGCCTCGAGGGCGTGCAGGGCGTAATATTTAAGAAGCCGGTCAATCCGGCGATTCTTAAGAAAATGCTTTTGCAGCAATGTCGCGCCGAAATCGACCCCAACGCTTCTCCCAATCCGCCATCCAGCGAATTTTCTCGCAATCAAAAATCCGATTAACGCTACCATGAATAAAGAAGATCATTATAACCAGGGAATGGAATTCTTCGCTCAGGACCATTTGGACGACGCCGTGGCCGCCTATCTGCGCGCACTCGAACAAGATCCCGATTACGCCGACGCGCTGCACGCCTTGGCCATGACTTACGCGCACCAGGAGAAGCTCGATCAAGCCATTGAAGCGGGCAAGCGGCTCGTTGATGTCGCCCCCGATGACGAATTGGCTTACACCAGCCTGTCGATCTTCTACCAGCAGAAAGGCATGATCGCCGAAGCTGAACAGATCGCCGCAAAGGCTCGGACATTGAGCTGGAAGCGCGAGCTTAAGCGGGACAAGGATCCCGATAAAAATTAGCGCACGACTCCGTTCCGGGCGACAATTACCGGGCTCAGCGGTCCGCCTGCCGGTCAATCAACGTTCCATCATCTTCCATTTCTCTCACCTGTTCGGGCTCGTATTCCAAGTTCTTGCAGTTTGGATTTGGAGCGGATAAGGAATACTACGGTGAATCGCCGGGAGAGATACTATCGTGGCCAAGCGGAGAGAACCATGAGCCCCGCAACCGGTCCGATCGAAAAGCTGGTCAGATTAATCGCCGATGAGTCTCGTCTCGATGTCAAAATTCGCGACGCCCAGGCAGCTCTGACTCTGGTCAAAAAGCGAGTTTCCGAGTCTCTCGCGCAGCACTACGTTTCGACGCGTGAGCTGAGAATTCAACTGCCGGAGGAGCTTATGAGGGAAGAACAGTCTTACGAGCGTTTGCTTCAGGCCCTGCAAGACATGAAGAGCGAAATCGCCAAACAGATACGACCCGTTGAAGAACAAATCATACAGGCTAATGTCGAGCACCTGCGCCAGACTTTCAGCCAAGAGAGCCGACGACTTTCTAAATGTTTGGAGGAAATCGATGACAACATTCTCGCTTGTCGCCAGTACCTCCAAGAGTTCGAGCGAATTCGCTCCAGTCTCTACGGCCTAAACGAAAAGTTGACACAACTCGGCGCGGAATCGATTCCGATCCCCGATGGTTTGCCGACTACCGATTTGGGTGAGATTATCCGCCAGCGCATCGAATATCTGCAATCCCAGGGCAAGATTTAGCTGAACCCATCTTCACCCGTTGTTGAACCGGCACGCCGGCAGGCGAATTAGACGCGCACATGTTTGGCCAATTGGATCGGGCGCGAGTAAGGGTAACCGGAGAGCACGTTGGGCGCATAGAACTGGCAGCGGTCTTCGCGCCAAAAGTAGACCACACTCTAAATTCTTGCCATCGCAGTATGTTCTTTGCTCGGGATCAAAGGTGGACCGTGGGTGTTACGCTCATGGAAAGTTTGTTTCCTTTGGTTTGCCAGCGCTGACTGGGATGGGTCGCGCAAACTGCAAAGAATCAAGGTTTGAACAGAAAAAAGTGTGGTGGTCCCAGCGGGAATCGAACCCGCGTTACCGACGTGAGAGGCCGGCAGAT
>JAICHC010000336.1 GCA_025922795.1 Candidatus Binatia bacterium
CGAGCCCCGACTCGCGCTACCCGGTTCCAATCGCGCGACTTTTGGATACTAGCGCCGGTGATATTGGTGCCGCAGCGCTCGGAGATGGGTCTGGCATCGGCCTTGCTGAATATTCAAACGCAAACTTTTTTAGCGATGATACGATTTTCCCTGAGACATTCCCCTTTCCTGGTTTGTCCAATTTGCAGGTTTCTGCACCCGAACAAGACCCAGCTACGGGGAAGAGGAAGACGTACTTGTTTTTTAAGCCGGGGTTTGGTGATGGAACGAACTATCGCTTAGCACAGGCAAGCTCACTGCGAAATATTACCGGCACGAGCGTGCCTACCGACATAGGCCTAGACTACAGAGTTTATTTAGACTACGCGCACAAGCTTTTCCCGCGTGCCATCGGTTATTCGGCAGGGCTGATCGATTATTTTTTTCGGGGGAGAATTGACTCGACGCCATGGCCTGCAGGCTATATTTGGGTGCCTTGGGAACAGAAGCCTAACTCGATTCGTGTGGAAAATGTCTTTGTTAAAGCGGGAAACGAACAAGGTGGGCAGGGTACCATGCAGTTAGTTCTGGTCTATCACCATCGTTACGCTGGCACACCCGTCGATGGTCCCAAGTTTGTAACCTCTCAGCCAGTCATCGTTAATGCAGGTTCGCCGCAAACGGTAGTGTTTCCATTTGACGCGTTACCCTTTCCAGCGACATTTCCCCCCGATACCGGCAGTCACGGATATGTTTATGACGGGCTGTTGGTTTATAAGGGAGCTCTCGGTCAAGAATCTGCGGCAGTCGTTGCAGATAGCCAATGTATCCAAACATCGAACGGATTGAGATATAATAGATTTTACATCTTCGAGCATGCATCATTTTTAGATGGCACGCCGATAGAATCTGCCTACATTGGTGAATGTTGAAAGAGGGAGAAATCACTTACCCGGTGGGACTCTAATTCTTGTCACTGGCCCACCGGGTAAGTGGAAAAAGCCAAATCCGCTAAACCGGGTGTGATGAATCACACTCCTACATGCTCGTATGTGCATACGCGAGCCACTACGCTGCTCACGGCTTCGGGCACGCCGTCCTTAGTCTCGGTTAACCTTCTATGAAGAGTGAATTGCGCGCTCGCTTGTGGTAAGCAATTGGCTTCATGGTCGACATTGCCGGCAATTACCAAAGGATCCTCTCGGGCATTAATGAAGCGGCGGCGAAAGCCGGGCGAGATGCGCGGCACGTTAAGCTGCTCGCCGCGGCCAAGTCGCAGAGCATAGAAGCGATCCAATCGGCGATCGCGGCGGGTGTGACGCTAATCGGGGAAAATTACGTCCAGGAGGCGCAGCCAAAGAAGGCACAGACCGCGTCCGGTGTCGAGTGGCACATGATCGGCCATTTGCAGCGTAACAAGGCCAGGGCGGCGGTGGATCTTTTCGATGTGATCGAGACGCTCGACAGCCTTACGCTCGCGCGCGATTTAGATAAAGAAGGTGAGCGGCGCGGCAAGACGGTTCGGACTTTGGTGGAAATCAATCTGGCAGGCGAGGAAAGCAAAAGCGGCATCGCAAAAAGTCAGGTAAAGAACTTGTTTGAGGATTTGGGTAGTCTCCCTCACGTCGCGGTCGAAGGACTGATGACCGTGCCGCCGTTTAGGGAGAATCCCGAGGGCGTGCGCCATTATTTTCGCGAGCTCTGCGAGTTGCGTGAAAAACTTACTGAGCTGCGTATTCCGAATGTCGAGTTAAGAGAACTGTCAATGGGAATGACCCACGATTACGCGATCGCGATCGAAGAGGGTGCGACCATCGTGCGCATCGGTACGGGGCTTTTCGGCCCGAGGAGCAACTAAGCCGATGTTCATTATCGCCAACCTGCTGATCGCGGTTGCACAAGTCCTCGACTATGTCTTGTGGGCTTATATGTGGATTATGATCGGCCGCATCATTATTTCTTGGGTGAACGCGGATTACGACAATCCGATCGTCCGGTTTCTTTATTCCGCCACCGAACCGGTGCTCGAGCCTGTCCGCCGGAGACTGCCACTGTTTGCCGGCGGTTTCGATCTATCACCAATCGTGGTCTGGATCGCCATCATCTTTCTGCAGCGCTTTTTGGTCCGCTCGCTCTACGAGTTGGCTTATGCGTTAAGATAACGCGTGGCGGTTGTTTCTATGGAGCCTGTCCATGCCGCCGCTATTCGTGATAGACAATTGGTGAATGGTTTTCACCGCTACGATCGGAGTTTCTGCCGAGCTCACGACGATCCATTGTCAACGTAAATGAATCGAGGAGCACGAAAATGAAGAATTTTATCGCCGGAAGTTGGCTCGACAAGCCAAAGAAAATCGAAGTGACCAATCCTTTCGATAATTCCGTCATTGATACCGTGCCCAAGGCCGATGCCAGCGACTTGGAGAAGGCGCTGGTATTCGCCGAGCGCGGCGCCAAGGTGATGGCCAAACTCTCGAGCTACGAGCGTTGGAAGATCTTGCGCAAAGCGGCCGACATGATGGCGGCGCGCAATGAAGAGCTCGGACAAATCATTTCCAAGGAAGAGGGAAAAATTATTGCCGAAGGGCGCGGCGAAGCGAGCCGGGCGGTGGAAACCATGATGGGCTCGGCCGAGGAGGCCAAACGGCTTCACGGCGAGACGATACCGCTGGATGCCGATCCGACCGGCAGCAAAAAACTCGGCTTTACTTTGCGCGTGCCTTGCGGCGTGGTGGCGGCGATCGCGCCGTTTAATTTCCCGCTCAATTTGGTGTGCCACAAAGTCGGGCCGGCGTTGGCGGCCGGCAATACCGTCATGGTCAAACCGGCGTCAGATACGCCGCTGTCGGCAATAAAGCTCACCGAGATTTTATTGGAAGCCGGCTTGCCGCCGGAAGGGATACAGTGCATTACCGGATCAGGCGGTGAAATCGGCGACGCTCTGGTCGCCGATCGGCGCGTGCGCAAGGTGACTTTTACGGGCAGCCGTGAGGTGGGCGATCGGATATGCCGCACCGCCGGAATCAAAAAAGTCACCATGGAACTGGGCTCCAACAGCCCGGTGATCATCATGCCCGACGCCGACCTCGACAAAGTGGCGGCGGTGGTGTCGATTACCGGCTACGGGAACGCCGGTCAAACCTGTATCTCCACGCAACGCGTGCTGACGGCGAAAAAAATCTACGGCGATTTTCTCGACGCGCTCAAACCTAAAGTCGAAGCGCTGACGACGGGAAACCAACTGGACGAAAAATCGAAGGTCGGGCCTATGGTCAAAGAAAGCGAGGCCGTGCGGGTTGATGAATGGATCAATGAAGCGATAGGCGGAGGCGCTCGTTTGGTCGCCGGCGGCGGCAGACGCGGTGCAATTTATCTGCCTGCGATCGTAGCCGACGTTCATCCGGACATGCGCGTGTCGCGCGATGAATTATTCGGTCCGGCCGTGGCGGTAACGCCTATTGAGACAATCGACGAGGCCATTGCCATGGCAAACGACAGCGTCTACGGATTGGCGGCGGGTATTTTCACCGAGAACGTCGACTGGGCGATGAAGTTCGCCCGGGAGACGGAAGCCGGCAATCTGCACGTCAACTGGGGCTCGCAGTGGCGCGTCGATCTGATGCCGTACGGCGGATTGAAAGATTCTGGGTTCGGCAAAGAAGGACCTAAATACGCGGTGCAGGAAATGAGCGAGCTTAAGATGGTGGTGTTTCACTTGAAGTCATAAGACGAACAGAGATTAGAGATTCAAGGCGAAATAAAAGCTCGAATATATACAGGGGACGAGGATGAGGTCGGACGGAAGGAAACCGGGGCAGCTAAGGCCGCTGACAATCACACCCAGCTACATCAAGACCGCAGATGGATCGGTTTTGATCGAGATGGGCGACACCCGGGTTATTTGCACGGCGAAGTTGGAAGACCGCGTCCCCCCGTTCTTGCGCAACAGCGGCAAGGGCTGGATCACCGCGGAATACGGCATGCTGCCAGGTTCATCCGAAACGCGCATCGGGCGCGAATCGTCGCGCGGGAAGATCGGCGGACGGACGCATGAGATCCAGCGCCTCATCGGACGGAGCCTTCGCACGATTGCCGACTTGCGCAGCCTCGGCGAGAAAACCATTTGGGTCGATTGCGACGTGATTCAAGCCGACGGCGGTACGCGCACGGCATCGATCACCGGCGCGTATGTAGCCTTGGTGGAGGCTACTCGCAAATGGCGGCAGCGTGGTATTTTTACCGCCGATCCAATCAAGGATTCCGTTGCGGCGGTGAGCATCGGCATCATTGAAAGCAGGATTTTCTTGGACCTGTGCTACGAGGAAGACCGCAAGGCTGACGTCGATATGAATTTCGTGATGACCGGCTCGGGAAAGTTTATCGAAGTTCAGGGCACCGCCGAGGCGGCGCCGTTTACCCGGAAGCAGATGGAACGGATGGCAGAAATCGCGCATAGCGGCATCAAGGAACTGTTCAAGGCCCAAAAAAAAGTGATTGCTTCGCTCTCACCTGACGCTTTGGCAAAGTGACTGAGCTTTTAGTGGCGACAACCAATCCGGGAAAGTTTGCCGAAGTGCAAGCTTTTCTTGCGAAACTTCCCCTACAAATCACTTCGCTTAAAAATCTCACCAATCCACCCGAAGTGGTCGAAAACGGCCGGACATTCGAGGAGAATGC
>JAICHC010000337.1 GCA_025922795.1 Candidatus Binatia bacterium
CTGGGTTTCACAGCACTCGCGGTCAATTTTTTCATGCCCTTATTGATCAGTCCATTGTGCGCCGTGGCGATTGCGAGCGTCGGATTTCCATTACTGAGCCGAGTCCTCAAACGGGCTGGGCTCAATCAGGAAAACTGCCTATGCGTCGAGGTGGCCGCTGCGCCGTCTATGGTTACTCCGGCAGGCGTGGCCTTCGTCGAGACAACGCCGGGACTGCGAGTCATCGTCGAGCGCGAAGTGGTCTGCGCCCAACCGCAGTCCCGGACGATTCTCGGCATCAACGCCCAGACGTTACTCGATTCAGGCCATTTCTTGAGCGCCGGTGCTGTCAGCTTCGCGCGCGGGCTTAACGACACTCCCAAGATCGTCGCGCTCGGGCTGATCACCGGTGCGTTGGATTTGCGCGTTTCCATCTCGTTGGTCGCGGTGACAATGATGCTCGGCGGCTTACTCAATGCCAGGGCAGTCGCGCAGACGGTCAGTAAGAAGATCACCGGTATGGAGCCCGATCACGGACTTTGGGCTAATCTGGTCACTAGTTTCTTGGTCATCTTTGCATCCAAATGGGGCATGCCGGTATCGACAACCCACGTGTCCTGCGGCGCGCTCTTTGGTATCGGCATTGCGAATGGGCAAGCGCACTGGAAAATGATTCGCACCATACTCATGGCGTGGCTGTTGACTCTTCCGACGGCTGCATTACTGTCCGCCGCTGTTTTTCTGTTGCTCCGACAGCTTTAGAATTTCAGCGAGTTTGATTTTCCCGAATGCCATGAGCGCTCTTATAAGATCCGGGCTGCGCAAGGCAAAAATATGAAGGCGAGTAGGGTCATCATCATTATCGTCGTGCTGGCGACAGCAGTGATCGGCTTCGTGTTCTTGCCGGTGCGCCAGTGGTTCATGCATTTCGAAAGTTACGTCCAGTCGCTGGGCGCCATCGGTCCACTGGTCGTGGTGCTGGCGTACATTCTCTGCACCGTGCTCTTCATTCCCGGCAGCGCGATCACCATCGGGGCAGGGACGTTGTTTGGCCTGACCACCGGTCTTCTCGTCGTCGTCCTCGGCGCCAATCTCGGCGCGCTCAGCGCGTTTCTGCTGGCGCGCACTTTTTTGCGCGACAAAGTCGCCGCCTGGGCGGCGGCGAACTCGAAGTTTCGCTCCCTTGACCGGGCGATTGGCAAGCAAGGCTTCAAGATGGTTCTGCTCACGCGCCTGAGCCCGGTCTTTCCGTTCGTTCTGCTCAACTATTTCCTCGGTCTCACGGCGGTGAGTATCGGCGCTTACGCTCTGGCAAACTTGATCGGCATGCTTCCGGCAACTTTTTTGTTTGTCTACATCGGCGCGGCGGCGCGCGACGCCATTGCCGGGCAGCCGGACGCTTCGGTCGATTTCTACCAGCAAGTCTTTAAATACGTCGGGCTGGCGGCGACGGTTGCCGTCGTCGTGATTGTCACGCGGATCGCACGGAGAGCCTTGCGCGAAGCAGAGCAAGCCCAGGAGGGCGGTATGGTGTCGGGCAAACCGCACCTCGATGAGAATTTTCGGCCGACACCCTTTGACGAAATGGTGCTGGCCGACGATCCGCACGATAAAAAACTGATCGGCAATTGCCATCCACCCGGGCGAGTCAATCCGGCGCCGTCGGGAAAATACAATCTAGTCGTGATCGGCGGCGGCACGGCGGGTCTGGTGAGCGCCGCCGGAGCCGCAGGGCTGGGCGCCAAGGTTGCACTGATCGAGCGCAATCTGATGGGCGGCGACTGTCTCAACGTCGGTTGCGTGCCGTCAAAGGGCGTGATCCGGTCGGCGCGCGCCATCTATGAGACGCGCAGCGGCGCGGAGTTCGGCGTGCGCCTGGTGGGGGGTGAACCTAAAGCGGCGTTCGGCGCGGCGATGGAGCGCATGCGCAGGCTCCGCGCCGGGATTAGCCAGCATGACTCGGTCGAGCGCTTCACGAGCCTCGGCGTCGACGTGTTCATCGGCAACGGCCGGTTCATCGGGCCAAGTTCGATCGAAGTCGACGGCAAACAATTGCTCTTTGATCGCGCCGTGATTGCCGCCGGCGCAAGAGCGAGCGAGCTGCCGGTGCTGGGGCTTAAGGAAGCGGGCTATCTTACCAACGAAACGGTTTTCACCCTAACCGACTTGCCAAAACGCATGGCGGTCATTGGCGCCGGACCGATCGGCTGCGAGCTGGCGCAATCCTTTGCTCGATTGGGAGCTGAGGTTTTTCTGATCGAGGCGTTGCACGGCATCATGCCCAACGAAGATGCCGATGCCGCCGAGATCGTGCGCCAGGCGATAGTGGAGCGGGATGGCGTCAGGCTCATGTGCTGCGGCAAAGACCTAAAGGTCACAAGAGCCCAGGGCGGCGGCAAACGGCTGGTCGTGGAGTCGCACGGCAACGAATACGATATTATCGTCGATAAAATTCTGGTCGGCGGCGGGCGCACACCCAATCTCGAAGGACTTGGTCTCGATGAGGCGCGAGTCGCTTATTCGGCGCAAGGTGTAATCGTCGATGAGCGCTTACGGACGAGCAATTCAAAGATCTTCGCCGCCGGCGATATCTGTTCCAAGTACAAATTCACCCACGCCGCTGACGCCATGGCACGCATCGTCATCGCCAATGCGCTCTTTCTGGCGCGGCGCAAAGTGACCGACCTCGTCATCCCCTGGTGCACTTATACCGATCCCGAAATTGCCCATGTCGGTTATTATGAGAAGGATGCCAGGGCCAACGGTTTTGAAGTCGCGACCATTACACAGCCGCTGCGCGAGGTGGATCGTGCCGTGCTCGACGGCGAGGAAGACGGCTTCGCCCGGGTTCACTACGATAAGAAAACGGGTAAGATCCTGGGCGGTACGATCGTGGCGCGCCACGCGGGTGAAATGCTCGGCGAGTTGAGTTTGGCGATCACCGCGAAGCAAAGCATCGGCATGCTGTCTTCGACCATTCATCCTTACCCGACGCAAGCCGAGGCGCTGCACAAGATCGGCGACGCTTACATGCGCACGAAGCTGACACCGACCGTGAAAAGGATATTCAGCAAATGGTTGGCGTGGCGGCGATGAATAAAAGTAAGGAGTGAAGCGTGAGGGGTGAGGAGCTTATACGAAGCATTTTGATTGGAACCCTGACGATTGCCGTCCTATTTGGCTACGGCTCGGCGCAAGCGGCGCCGAAAGCAGAGCTGTGGGCGCGCTGGCAAAAGCACGACCCCGGCACGCAGAAAATCGACCACGGCGCGTGGGACAGATTTCTAAAACAGTTCGTCGTTGCGCCGCATCCGTCCGGCATCCATCGGGTGCGCTATCAAGCCGTGCAGCCGGGAGATCTGCGCAATCTGAAAATTTATCTGCAGGCCATGCAAGCCGTCGCGATTTCCAGTCATAACCGGGTGGAGCAAAAAGCCTACTGGATCAACGTCTATAACGCGCTGACCGTCGACCTCATCTTGGCCCGATTCCCGGTGGCATCGATCCGCGACATCAACATTTCGCCGGGATTTTTGTCGCGCGGCCCGTGGGGCGCCAAGCTGTTTGGCGCCGAAGGCGAGAGACTTTCGCTCGACGATATCGAACATCGCATTCTGAGGCCGATCTGGAAGGACAGCCGGGTGCACTACGCGGTCAACTGCGCCAGCCTGGGCTGTCCCAACTTGCAGCCGCTCGCCTTCACCGGTGAAAACATGGAAGCGTTGTTGGAGAAGGCCGCGCGCGAATTCATCAATCACCCGCGCGGCGTATCGATTCAAAACGGCCGGCTGCAGGTATCGAGCATCTACGTCTGGTTTCAGGAGGATTTTGGCCGCGATACCGAGGATTTGATGGAGCATTGGCAGAAGTACGCCGATCCAAAGTTGGCCAAGGCGCTGGAAAAATACAGCGGCGGCCTAGCCCATGATTACGACTGGCGCCTGAACGGCGCCGAGCCGTAGGATTAAGGTTCCAAATTCCGGCCCTACATCACTGCGTGCAGCACTCTGAAATGAAGATTTCCGTAATCCTGCCGGTTCTCAATGAAGAAAAAACCATCGCGGCGACACTGCGTGCACTCGTTCAGATTGCGCCGCATGAGGTCATCGTCGTCGACGGCGATAGCATCGATCGGACGGTCGAGATTTGCCGGCACCATGGCGTAAAGATCTTGACGTCGCCCCGCGGGCGGGCGCGCCAGATGAACGCAGGGGCGAAAGAGGCGAGCGGCGATGCACTCCTGTTTTTACACGCCGACACCCGATTGCCGGCTACCGCCTTGGACGACATACGACAAGCGCTCGGCGACCCATGCTGTCTTGGCGGCCGTTTCGACGTCCAGCTTGACGGCGAACACTGGATGCTGAAGGTCGTCGGTGCGCTGATCAATTGCCGTTCCCGGCTTACCAAGGTCGCTACCGGCGATCAGGCAATTTTCGTGCGCCGCGAAGTGTTCGAGCGCATCGGCGGCTACCCGGACATTGCCTTGATGGAAGACATCGCTTTGTGCCGGGCACTCAAGCGCCGCGGCGAGATTGCCTGTTTACACAGTCGGGTGGTAACTTCGGCGCGGCGTTGGGAGAGCGACGGTGTATGGCGCACGATCGTGCGCATGTGGACCCTTAAATTTCTGTACTTGGCCGGCGTGCCGCCGGCGCGCTTGAAG
>JAICHC010000338.1 GCA_025922795.1 Candidatus Binatia bacterium
CCATTGGCGCTACGACATCGTGTTTCGCCGCAGCGCCCCCATGGAAGAAAAGGACATCGCGAGAAATCAGGAAATCCTCGACGAACTCGACGCAAACTATTACCCGAAGCGAAACAAGGCCAATCGCTACCTCCAGGATCGCGAGTCGATGAAGACCTGGAGCTTCTCCGGGATGGGACGAATTTTCAACGTCCAGGACACCGCGATTGTCGAAGGCAGTGGGCCGATTGTCGATCGCACCAAGGAATTTCTCGGACCGAGCGACCGGGCGATCATCTCCGCCCGCCGCCAACTGTTACGCGCGATCCGCGAGGTCGAAGCCGGACGGGAAGCACCCCACGTGGTGCGCACTCCCGAGAAGAATCGGTTTCCCGATCTGACGGTGATTTCCGAAGTGATCACCGATGGCAGCGACTGGAAGACCCACTGGAAGAACAAACTGGCTGCCCTGCGCTAGATTTTTTCTCCATTCGCACACGTGACCCTCATCCCTACCCTCTCCCGCGCTGCGGGCGAGGGTAGGCTCACTGCGGTTTGGAATCCGTTGCATGACGGCTTGAAAGTTTTGAACGGCTTGAACGACTGGAACTTTTGCCATCTTTGTGACCTTTGCGTTCTCTGCGGTGAAACCTCCGAATGCGCATCCTACGCTGGATCCAGTTGAAAAAATTTCACTGCGTTGCCCGCCAGCATCTTGTGCCGCTCGTCTTCGGGCACTCCAGCGAACTGTTCCTCCACCAGTTCCCGCGACTTCGGCCAACGCGTGACGATGTGGGGAAAGTCGGTCGACCACATGATTTTATCCACGCCGACCAGGTGGCGCAGTTGGATACCGACCGGGTCGTCGAACACGCCCCAATGCGCGTGCTCGCGCAAATATTCGCTCGGGAGCTTTTGTAGCTTCGGCAGCCCGAGAAGCTTCTCCGCCCAGTGGCAGTTGACCCGGTAAGTCTGATCCATCTGCTGGTAGAAGTAGGGAATCCAGCCGATGTTGTTCTCCGCCCAAAAGATCTGCAACTTCGGGAAACGGTCGAAGACGCCAGTGAAGATCAATTGCGTTGCTTCCACTGCGCCGCAATGATAGATCCCGTGGCGCGCGACACGCTGAAGAAAATCGAAAGGCCGCTCCTCGCCCTGCGGATCCTTGGGATACTTCATTAGATAAACGTCGCGCTCCTCGGTGCGGCGCGGAAAAGACGTGTGGATCGTGATCGGCATCGCCAAATCCAACGCCGCGCTGTAAAATTCATCATCCTCCGAGGTTGGATAGTTCTTTCCGCTCGGAAACGTGTGCAGACGCACGGCCTTGAATCCCTTTTCTCTGCAACGCTTCATCTCGTTGATGTTTTCTTCCGCGCCGATGTCCGGCATGACCGCGACACCAATCAACCGATCGGGATCAGCCGCGCAGTACTCCTCGATAAAATAGTCGTTGAAGGCTCGAATGAGCGCGAGAAAAGCTTCTTTGTCTTTGATCTTGGTATTGCGCGCTTCGCTGGCGAACAAAAGCTCGCCGTCGATGCCGTCGGCTTCTTGCTCTTTGATTCTTTGTTGCGGCGAACCCGCTCCCGCCGATGTTTCGAAATTCAAATGAACCGGATTGAATTCGTCGGCAGATTTTCCGGCAAATAAGTTGGTCCCGCGATATTCGAGTGGCTGGCCCTCTTCGATGATCGCATCCCGGTCGTCGGCGAGTTTGACACGCCGCGGCACGCGGTCGCGGTATTTCGCCGGCACGCGATGCGTCCAGGTTTCCGGCAAGGACTCAAAGTGGCTATCGGCTGAAAAATATCGATAGTTACGCGCCATGAATCGCAAATGCCTCCGCTCAGCTGATATCGTCCAGTGCTTGACCGTGCCGCCGTACGCCGCGCTAATCTATAACAGCGCCCGGAGCATTCCAAGTTTCTGCTGAATTGTAGCCGCCGGGTCAATCCGGCAATCGCGCCCGCGCCGCCTCCGAGATCGCAACCACCGCGGGGTGCCTGAGCTTTCGGTCGAGCGAAACCGCGAAGAATCGCTCGCGCACGCCGGCGACTTGCCCAATCACTTTGGCATCATACTTTGTTTCCACCTCCTCTTTGATGATCGACGGCGCGGCAAAAATGCCGAGGCCGTGCTGGCCGAAAACCATTGATAACGCGCTATCCTCGAACTCGGCGATGATCCTCGGTTGAATATTTTCGTGATCCAGCCATTGGTCCAAGGAACGCCGAGAAGTTGTGTTGCGTGTGGGCAGCAAGAAGGGCGCGCCGTCGAGCGAGCGCGGAAAACCGCGACGGTATTTCTCGGCCAGCTTCCTGCTGCCGAAAAGCAACACAGGACACTCCCCCAACAGATGGTGAAACGCCTTCACATTGAGCGCCGGATCGATAGGTGCATCGGTGAGCAAGACGTCGATGTCATGCACAGCCAGAGCGGGCAAAAGTTTTTCGTTCGTGCCTTCTCTGCAAACGATGCGATAGGGATCCTTGAGCTTGAGAGCGGGCTCGATCAACTGGTAGGCGACGAGCTTCGGCATCACGTCGGCAACCCCAACGGTGAGCCGCGCCAGGCGTCCTTCCGGCCGCCCCTGCAACGTGCCCAACATTTCCTGTCCAAGGGAAAAAATCTCGTCGGCGTAACGAAACACCAGCTTTCCGGTGTCCGTCAGCGTGAGATGACGGCCAGCTTTACGAAACAACTTCTCGCCGAGCGCGCTCTCCAAGGTCTTCAGTTGGGCGCTCACGGTCGCTTGCGTGAGCCGCAGTTCCGCACCGGCGCCGGCGACGCTGCCGATCCGCGCCACCATCCAAAAATAAAGCAAGTGATGGTAATTGAGCCACTCGATGACTCATCATACTTTGAGTTTTTCTAAGGTTCAATAAGAAATTATGAATTTGTCGAACTATTGAAACGATCCTATCTTGCCCGACTGCCGAACAAGGTTTGCATCGAGAAAGGAGCTAGGCAGCGATGAAAAGTGCCGTCGGCTTTGCGGTCAACCAAGATCCAACCCTTTTATTCGAGCCGGATGTGCTGGCGCCCCATCGATTTCATGACATTCTCGGGAGCGGCCACACGCCCGATCCGGAACGACGGCTGATGGTCGCGATTCTGGAAGACGCGGTCTCCTGCCTTTCAAAAGATCCGCGACAATGCACAACCCAGCAAAAGAAGTCCTATGACGAGGCCTATTCGTGGATTAACGCGACCGACGCCGAGGGCTGGATCTTTTCGTTCGACAATGTCTGTGAGACCCTAGGTTTCGACGCCACCTATCTTCGCCGCGGCTTGAATCGCTGGAGCGCTCGCAGCCGCAGCGGCGCAGCGTCAAAGCCGCGCCTAAAAAAATATCGTTCCGGTGCGCGCGGTCGAAAGCTCCGTTTTCGCTCCGTCCCTTGAGAACTGAAGCCATTCGGTTTTAAAAAACCACCGCCTCATAGATGCGGCATGATCTCTTTAGCACAGATTTCCAGATGTTCCATTTCGTCGAACATTGGATTGAAAATGATCTGCTGTGCTCCGGCGTCGACCAGCGTTTGGATTTTTTCCGTGCACTCGGCGCTGCTCCCCCAGATGGAAACCTTCGGCCCGAGGTCGGCGTTCTTGTAGCGTTTGGCAAACCATTCCATGATGCGTCGCTCGCCGCACGCTTTATCGTTATCGACCGCAAGATAAACCCGCTTGGCGATGTGAAATGTCGCGGGATCGCGTTTCGCTTGATCCAGAAAATCGCGAATTCGTATCGACTCGCGCGTGAAGGACGCAGACGAAGACGAGCCGGCGCCCATCCAGCCGTCGGCATACCTAACTGCGCGGCGCAACGCATTTTCGTGATGGCCGCCAAAAATGACTGGCAAATGCGGCTTCTGCATCGGCTTGGGTTCCATGGAGATACCCTTGAAGTTCCAATATCGCCCCCGAAAACTTGCCCTGGGCTCGCTCCAAAGAAGCTTCATGACCTGCACCGCTTCCGTAAAACGTGTTACCCGACCGTCGCGCGTGTAGCCGAAAACATCTTCGTGCGAACCCAAATGGCCGCCGCCGAGGCCGACCCCCATCACCGCACGCCCGCCACTCATCACGTCGAGCGTTGAGTAAGCCTTGGCCAGTTGAATGGGATTGCGCAACGGCAGCAGAATGACCGAAGTTCCTAGTCTCAATGTGGCCGTGATCGCCGCGACGTAGCTCAGCAAAGTGACGGGCTCGAGAATGTTGAAATCGCCGATCACCCGCTCTTGCAGCCATAAGCTGTCGTAACCGAGAGTTTCCGCTCGAGTCGCGAATCCTCGAATGTGTTCCATATCGACGGGAGTATCGAAAAAGACCTGCGGGAGCTCGATGCCGCACGGGGTGTGATCAGCCATGATGGGTTGCTCCCTTAATAAATTCCATTAACCACAGAGAGCACAAAACTCACAAAGTTTAGGTTTAAAGACAACAACCGCACGGCCGCAAGAGGGCATTAGAACTTCTCAAATTTCATTCTTTTCTTTGCGTGTTTTTTGCGTTCGTTGCGGTTAATAATCTTCTTTTCTTTTTTTGTGATTTTTGTGCCCTTTGTGGTTAAATTGTTTTCCTAATTCACGCCGTACAGCCGCGCGCAGTTGTCCCAGAGGATTTTCTTCCTCGAAGTCCGCGGCAGA
>JAICHC010000339.1 GCA_025922795.1 Candidatus Binatia bacterium
GCAAGAAATCTTACCGGCATCGGCGGCAAAGATTCCTTTTACGGCACCGAATGGAAGAAAAGCGCCCTCGCCGAAGGCCCCTCGTTATCATCGGTCGCTAACGCCTTCACCAGCAACGGATCCGGCGCCAATCTCTGCTTCCGCTATAAGGACGGCGTCTTGTCGTCGCAGCCGCTCTGGCCTTGGCCGATGAATCAAAGAATCATGGAGGCTACCGTCCAATCCGGTCGGGCAGCCGTCGACGTAACCGCAACCGTGGAAAGATTGCTCGGCCCGATCCCCGCCGCGTGTAAAACGACGAGTACCGTGAGCGGCACAACTCCAGAGCCGACCGTGCCTAGCGCTCCGGTAAATCTAACGGTATCTCCGTAGTCCCCAGAACAACGCCAGTGGCGCGGCTGCTTACGCCGCGCCACTGGCAAATTTTGAAACACTCACTCGATAGATCCCAGGAAAGCAGACACCGAATGAGCCTGATAGACCGGCAGCAACTGGTCTGAACTACGCCGCCCTGCCGACCGGATCTTCCAACCTCTTGACCAATCGTTGATAGGCCGGTCGCAACTCAGGATGATCGGACAGGCGGACCACGAGCCGGTTCTTGCCCGTTGCGGTTTTTGGAATTTCCGGCACCTCGACAATCTCAATTTCATACTTCCCGACATGCTCCAAAATATCAGCGCAGACTGCGTCAGCATCGCGCGACCGGTAGTTTTGTCCCGGTCGGAGGAGCAGAAAAGCATGGCCCGGACGATCCTGAACGATTTGAGCGGAATGAATGGATGGGCTGCGTTTAAACGCCGCCAGACGGCCGATTTTTTTTCCGTCGGCCGTAAGCAAATAGTCATCCGTGCGACCTTCTAAATCGGTGATGATCGGCGACTGATTGCCGCAGGGGCAGTCTTGCTGTTCGGCCCACGCGGCGTAGTCACCAACCCGATAGCGAATCAGAGGCATCGCGTCGTTCATCAGGCCTGTAGCCACGACTTCACCGACTTCCCCGGGGCGGCACGGAGAACCATCTTCGCGTAGAATTTCCCAAATTCCAGCCGCGGGAATCGTATGCAGCCGCCCGTATGGGCATTCCATTGCCATGCAAACGGCCTCACACTGGCCATAGCTGTCATAACATTTGCACTCGAAAAATTTTTCGATGCTGCAACGCATTCCGGGTAACAGGGTATCACCACTGACGATGACGGCTCGCATCTTTACGGGAGAAATACCGAGATCCAGCGCCGATTGCGCAAGCGCAGCGATGACCGAACCGTATCCGGTTATCCATTCCGAACCGTAACACCGCAGCGCTTTGACATAGTCGGCCACCGTTGCGTTGGAGATATGATAGCTGGACATGTAAAGCTGCCGCCAGCGACGATTGAAGCGCCAGTACGGCGGAGTTGTCTTGCTTCCGTGGACGACCGTACGTCCTCCAAACATGGCGCGCGGCACGTTTTGGCCAACGCCAGCGACATTTCTGATGGCAACCTCAACCAAAGCCCACCACTGGGGCAGCATTGTTTTGGGCCAATAGATCCGGAGCGCTGTACCGCTGGTTCCGCTGGTCTTTTCCGCCCATAGCGACTTGGCAGGCACGTCCTCTGATATGAATTGGGTCTCGCTCTGCCGCAAGGATTGTTTTTCCACCCGCGGCAATTTCGAAAGAATAGAAATCGAGAGATCAGAGCGCCAGTCTATGCCTTGCCAGTGTTCGCGATAGTAAGGGACGCGCGTCGCGGCGATTTGTACGATGCGTCGAAGCCGTTTGTCTTGCCACTCAGCGATCTGTGGCGCCATCAGGGTTTGCAGGCGTCTGAATTGCTCCGTCGAGGCTTCGTATCCCGGCCCGTAATAGAGTTGCTCCAGATGGCGCGCATAAAAGCTCAGCGCAAACTCCTGGACTGCAACCGGCAGGCGCCAATAAAGCGCCATTTTCCAATCGTAGATCATGCCGCTGCGGTCGTTCGCGTGGCGTCGCGGAGGACCTCGAAGCCGACCGCTCGCACCCCGCACTGCTCGAATACGTCCTGGAGCTCAGGCTGCGCAAAAAGCCTGTACTCACGAACCCGAGACTGAGTAAGACTGCCAAAAAGCTCGGGCTCTATTCGGGTGGCGGGATGAATTGCCAGTTCAATGGCCCCCTGCACGCGGCTCCATTGGACGCGGCCAAGGATTTCCCGCAGGGAACTCGTGGTGAGAACGTAGCCGGGTATATAAAGCCTGCCATCCGGCATGCGCATGCCCTTGCCCGTTGCCTGCCGCGACCATTGCGCGATCACCTGGCCTTTCGTCCAATAGGACGGATGGCGAAAGTTGTAACACAGTTCCGTGGTGCCGAAGGGTATGGTGAATCTCCGGTGCGAACGCATGGCGCGAATTCCCAGCTCGCTCCCAATCCGTACAAACGCTTGAAACAAGCCCGGCGAAAGATGAACATCCTGATGCGTATTCCAGAATTGAGGTTTCATGCCGAGTTTGCAGAAGCGTTCGAACTGAGCCTGCAATTCGGCGCTTACTTCAGTCAGCCGAACTCCACCCGTTAACCAGCGATGACGCAAGCTGCGATGAAATCGACGGCTGCCATCGACCAAAGTGGTAATTTTTCCGGGAGAAAGCACCGGTTTTCCCTGCGTCAAGTTCCAGTGGATTCCAATTGAGCATTCCGGAAAACGGCCCTTGAGGAGCGCCGCGCCGGCGTACTCGGGCATGTTGGTCATCACGCACAGCGCGCGCATTGTGCCTGCAGCAAGGCATGCTTCCATCGCTTCATTGACAGACGCGCACATGCCGTAATCATCGCCGGTTACGATCAATTGTCGATGGTGCATAAGCGCAATTCTTTCCTGTGCAAGGAATAGCCGCTGAGGGTTTCGGAAGAAGTAGAAGCGATGCTGCAGGTTTCAGCTCACCACCTAGTTGGCCCCGAGGCAGGATCTTTCATGCGCTCGTTTTTTTTTCTTGATGTCACGAACTTTTCGCGAAGCTTTCATAAACAAGCCGGTGGTTCGGATCTGACGACATGTCTATGGCTTTTGATCCCTCATCGTTCGCAGGTTCACGGCAAGTCTCCAGGCTAGTGTTCCGGCAGATCAATAGGTCGTCGGGCTGCAGTGGGATGACTCCGGTGTAATCTCTTGTGACCCAGCGCTTGGTAAAATTGGATAAGCGCGTCGATCTGACTCTCGCTGTTCCACTCGCCCCGCACTGTACGTTGTCCAGCGCGTCCGAGGGATCGGCATCGCTCCGGGTCGCTTAGCATGAAACTGATGCGCTCCGAGAGTTGTGCCGCACTTGCCGGCGAAAACAGATAGCCGTTTTTTCCGTCGACCAGAAACTTCCTCGCCGGTGGCAGATCACTGGCGAGCACCGGGAGACCACATGCCCAATATTCAAACATCTTGCTAGGGATGTTTTTCATGAATTTCGGTATGGCTTGCAACGATACCAGGCCGATGCGGCCGGTCGCGAGCCAATCAGAAACCTGATCATGGGGTAGCCGTCCGTGAAATGCGACCTGATCGCACAGACCCCGACGCTTGAGAGCAGCGTTCACGGCGGCTAGTCCTTCTTCTCCATCCGTGTAGCCGGCGAGGCGTACGGTGGGTTTGATCCCGCTTCGCGCCAAAATTTCCAGAGCGTCGAACAGCACAAAAACACCCGCTCGCTCGCTGAGGCCGCCGACGTAGATCAAATCAACTTCTGCCTTTGATTGTGCCGCGGGCGGTCGCCCAAAAAGGGAAAGCGATGGGAAATTATAATACACAAAAATTTTTCTCGGCGTGGTGGCCGCGAACTCTGCGGCGACGCCGGGGTCGGCGACGACGATGCCGTCGAGCCATCGACCCGCCACCCGGTTCGCCCAACGCATACCCAAGCTCAGCGCCGGGCGTAACCAGGGCGGCAACCAGTACTTGTCGCGCATCATGCTGGGATAATCCTCGTGCACGTCGTAAACGACCGCGCTGTCGGGCTTGAGCAGTTTTAGCGCCAACGCCATCGGAATGAATTCGGGATCGTGGAAGTGATAGACCTGCGCATGCTCGGCGAGCGCGGCCCTCAGCGCGAGCACGGCGCGCAAAGGACGCGATGCCTTCGCTATAGCGTCATTCCACTCCGATGGCTGCAGGCAGGGTTCAGCGCCGAAACGGCCGGGCGCAATTTCAACAACTTCGATCCGTTTGGCCGCAAGACCGCGGCACATGCGGTAGAAAATACGCGCGTCCTTGGCCGGATGTACGGTCGTGATATGGCAGATCTTCATGAGATCGTCCTACCTAGCGCGATTCAGTTCGGAATCTCGCAAGTAAACAGCCTTAAGATCATCGCGCATCACCGCGCGGCGGTACCGGCCATATTGGCAGGCTCTTGGGCAATGACCGAATACCGGACCCACGGCCGGTAAGCGCGCCCAGTCGGCGAAGCGCCTCTGCCATTGTCGTTTGCATCAAATATCGGCTTAGTACCCGCGCCCGCCCGCTTGCACCGAGGCTCGATCGCAATTCCGGCGAATCCGCCAATTCGATCAGGGCTCGGGCGAGCTCATTCACATCGGCAGGCGGAACCAACGTGAGAACGCCGAGCCGATCATCAATCTCGAGCACCGGCGCGATCGC
>JAICHC010000340.1 GCA_025922795.1 Candidatus Binatia bacterium
CAGGTGGACTGCGACGGATACCGCGAAAAAGCGCAGATAGGGTATGTCCAAGGTCGCCACCATCGTATAGTATAGGCTCATCCTCGCGGCGCGTGCAGCGAAATGTTGATATCACAATGCCGCGGTTTTGGGAGGTCGCATGTTTGGTTTCGGCATTGGCGAATTGTTGATCATCGCCGTGATCGTGCTGGTTCTGTTCAGCCGGCGCCTGCCCGACTTGGGCGAAGGGCTCGGTAAAAGCATCAAGAAGTTCCGAAAAGCGATGAACGAGCCCGACGAACTCGATATCACACCCAAAAAAGATTCCCGGGACCCCTAGCCGTCATTTCCACGCTAATCAAATTTCTCCCTCGGCTGTAATCACCTCACAACTGAATTCCTTGGCGTTTTTCGCCGATTTCAAAAATACGATCGTGAAGGGTATCGAATCCCCGGGGGGAATCTCAAAGCTCTTGAGCGGCTTCAGATCTTGCAAATGCGGGATGTCTTCAATCGTCATGCCGCGGATGATCTTGGGCGAGATCGTGTTTCCGACCCAGATCATTTGCTTTTCCAGCTCTTTGCCTTCGCCGTTGTAAGAAATTGCGGAGAGCTGAATCTCTCGCACGACGACCGGATTCTCATTGAGCACGACGCCACTAATCAGAAACACCTCGCGGTTGCCTTGGATCGTCTGGTAAGCGGGCCGCAGCGACTGGATTAGAATGCCTTCTTTTAAATGCTGGTTCTTCAGCACCGACGCGCCGAGCAGGGGAATACTCTTGATGATACCTTCCGAGGCCTGGGGACGTGCGTAGCTGATGACCGAGATGAGCGTAAAGCCGATCACCAGCAGGCCGAAGAGCGTGATAAACGGCAGGACAGAAGCTTTTTGATCGCGGTAGGAAGAGATCGCCAGGATATTGTTCGGATCCTCGCTTTCGTCTTTCACGGGCGGGAAAAAAGGATCATGTGCCGGAAAATCTGGAGCTGCATCCAGCCTCTTGCCCGATTCCATCACAGGATCATTTTCCGGCAGCGGGAACCGACTTTCATCATCATGCTCGGGATCGCTGATGGACCATTGATCATCGGCTTGGTCACGGCTGACCGCATCTTTGTCGGTTTCCGCGGGAATCTTTCTTGAATCAAAGGGCAGGCGCAATTCTTGGTCGCGCGAACCTAGGGTCGGCTCTGCCAAAGTCGATTCGGTCCCGGCGCCGGGTTGCGGCGCGCTTTGCGGTTCGGGCGCAAAGGTGTGTTTGCAGCGAGAGCAGCGGAACGACGGCGCGCTGCCCTTCATCAGTTCGTCGGAAACTTTGTACGTGGTGCGGCACTTTGGGCACTGGACGAGCATAGGCAATCCTTTATTGACCAGGATGGAGCGGATAAATATCCAGGAGAATCAATGTGATCTTAGAGGAATTCGCGAAAACTTCAAGGTTATATGTTAGTAAGTGCTTTTGCGCTATGAATAATCTTTTTATGACCGCGTCTAAGGGGCAGGATCACCGTGGCGCTGAGTGACTCGGAGCTGGTCCAAAAATGCCAGGCAGGCGAGATGACGGCGTTTCAGGAACTTGCCTCACGTTACCATCAGAAGGTCTACATGGTGATCCTCGGCTTGCTGCGCAACCGTGAAGATGCGCTGGAAGTATCGCAAGAAACGTTCTTTCGAGCTTTTCGGAAGATCGGCGGCTTCCAAGGCGGCTCTTCGTTTTACACTTGGATTTATCGGATCGCGGTCAATCTCGCGATCGATGCGCAGCGGCGCCAGAAGAGAAATCCCCTGGAGTTTCGCGAGAGCATGGACGGTCTCTTGGAGTCGCAGGATGAAGTCGCGCGGGATCCGTTTGTCGACGTGCATGACCGCGAGCTGCGCGAAAATCTAATCAAGGCGATAAACGATTTGACACCCGAACACAAAGCCGTCATCGTGCTGAGAACGATCGAAGGGCTTTCCTACAAGGATATCGGTGAAATTCTCGGCTGCTCGGAAGGCACCGTGATGAGCCGTCTACATTACGCGCGCAAAAAATTGCACGACAAGTTGAGTGCATTTTTATGAACGAGTGTGAACGGATTCAAGAGTCGATCGGGCCCTGGCTGGACGGTGAGTTAAACAGCGTCGAATGCGAGCGGGTGCGAACCCACGTGGGGAGTTGCCCCGCGTGTCTCGCGGCCCAGCAAGAAATCGAAAAGATCGACCTCGCGCTGCGCAGTGACTTGGTTGCTCAGGCGGCGAAGCTCGAGTTCGCGCCGTTCTGGCGCGCGCTGGAACGCCGCATCAGCGAGCCGCGGCCGTGGTACCAAGAATGGCGCGACCGGTTGGTTAGTGTACCGAGATCGGCCTGGGCGGTCCCCGCGCTGATCGCCTTGTTGCTTGCCGTATGGTCCTTCGATTCGTACTTTCCCGGTTGGCGTGGGGGAGTGGCTGCGCGCAGCGGCTTTGCGGCGGTGGATTCCATCGACGCGCACGGGCGCAGCGTAGCATTGTGGCGTGAAAACGAGACCAAGACTACCGTGATCTGGCTGTACGAAGAGCAAGAGGGTGAACATGAAACGGCTGAAGAAGCACCTAAGTCTGGCCCTGCTTTTTAGTCTTGTCTCAGTCGCAGCGGCCGTGCGGGTCGCCGCCGCAGATAAGGACCCGCAATCCGTGCAGGTGACCATCGGGACTATTCTGGTGAGCAATCAGAGCGATGAGTTCGACGCCAAACTCAAGGGCATGGAGAAGCAGCTGAGAGTGCTCAAGTACCGCTCCTATCGCTTGCTCAAAGACGAAACTCAGAATGTGCCGTGGCGCGGCAACAAGAGTTTCGAAATCCCGGGCGGGCGATCATTAACCGTGGCTCCCCAGGAGTTCCAGAACAACCGCATCGCGTTGAAAGTGCGCTTGACCGAACGTAATAAACCGCTGCTCGATACCACTGTAACGGTTCCCAACAAGGGTAATTTCCTGTATTTGGGCGGGCCGCCCCACGAAGGGGGCACCCTGGTGCTGTCGATTTCCGCCGCCGTGCAGTAGCTGAGTCCACTCGGACAACTTTTTTTCCCACTCGAGCTTAATTTCAAGCCCAGGCAAAGCATCTGAGCGTCATCGGCCACCACCCGAGCCACGCCCGAGTGCTTAATTTTGGGCGTGGTTGCGAAAGCGTCCTTTGAGTCCTGGTGCCTGCGCTTTCCACGACTCGCCCCTTCGTCCCAGTAGGTCTACTAACAAACGAACTCCTTAGTAACTAATCTAACCTAACAGGCTGCCGAAAAAGCCACGCTGCGAAGTATCCCTGGTTGGAGTAATGGAACGGTGGAATCTTGCTCGGGTAGAAGATACGTGAAGGAGTCGATGAATCTTTAGATGGAAAACTGCAGATTGCCCACCGCCATGCGATCACGCCATCCCACCCACAAGTTGGTGGTCAGGTATTTGTCGCCGAAATCAGGGAAAATCGTCACAATCGTCGCCGAGCGTAACTTGCGCGCAACTTTGATCGCGGCGAATATTGCGGCGCCGGAGGACTGTCCGACCAACACGCCTTCTTCCTGGCTCAGCCGATAAACCATCGAATAGGCGTCTTCCGTCGACACGGGAATTTTTTCATCGAGCTGCTCTTCGTGGTAGATCCCAGGCACGATCGAGGTGGCCATGTGTTTTAGCCCTTCGAGCCCATGCAGCGCGTCGTCGGGCTCGACCGCAATGACTTGTATGTTTGGATCAACTTCCTTGAGATAGCGGCCGGTGCCCATGATCGTTCCGCCGGTGCCGATACCGGCGACCAAGTGCGTCACTTGACCCTCGGTCTGGCGGTATATTTCCGGCCCGGTGTGTTCGTAATGGGCTTGCGGATTCATCGGATTGAAATACTGGTCGGGCTTGAAATACTTTGCCGGGTCGGTTTTGAGAATCTCCCGGCACGCGCGTATGGCGCCATCCGAGCCTTCCAGCGGATCGCTGTACGTGACCTTGGCGCCGTAAGCGTTGATGATATGCTTGCGCTCGATGCTGACATTGCCGGGCATCACCAACTCGACCGGGTAATGAATGACGCTGCCGACCATCGCGAGCGCGATGCCTGTGTTGCCGGAGGTGGAGTCGAGAATGGTCTTACCGGGGTGCAGCTTTCCCGTCCGCAGGCCCTCTTGAACCATGCGCCAAGCCGGGCGGTCCTTGACCGAGCCGCCCGGATTTAGACCTTCCAGCTTGGCGTAGATTTTTACGCCCGGAGAGAGGCCTTCGGTGATTCTGCTGATTTCGAGCAAGGGGGTATTGCCGATCAGATCGAGAATCGATTCGACTTTGCGCGGCCCGGCGGGCGCGGCATTGACCAGGCGCAGATGGGGCGAAGTTGGGGCCATGGCAGGGCTTCGCGTTGGGATCAGAACCCGCCGGCAATCGCGGGCACGATCGAAATGCTGTCGCCTTCCTTGAGAGAAGTTTCCAGGTTCTGCAAAAAACGGATGTCGTCGCCGTTCACATAGACGTTGACGAACCGCCGGACTTTGCCGGTCTCATCGCAGATCCGCTCTTTGATTCCCGGATAATTTTTTTCCAGGTCCTCGACGAGCGCCTTGACGTTCGTTCCTTGAGCATTCACCTCATCGGCTCCTTGGGTGAATTTACGCAGCGG
>JAICHC010000341.1 GCA_025922795.1 Candidatus Binatia bacterium
AGGCTATTTGGAGGCGGAGAACAAACCTGGATTCCCGCGTGCGCGGGAATGACGAGTCAGCGGGAAAAACGTGGCTAGGGGAATTCCCCTATTTTCATCTTCTGTAGGCGAGCGTAAGCTCATGAATCGCTTCGTGGTGACATGGTATTGCCTTATTGATTCAGCAATTTCGGATCGGCGTAAAATTTGCGCGGCCCGGGAAAATTCTCAAGCATAGCAGGACGAAGTTAAGATATTATTACTGTGATCGAACTTCGTGTGCTTCGTGGTGAGTTAGCGGGGAGATGCAGAGGGAGTGAACGGGCGCGAAGACGCATCACAGTCTGCGCGCTTTATACGGGTTCGCTAGACTCGGTTCACCGATAATTCTTTTGAAGCGCCTGGTCTTCTTCACGCAGCCGCCGATCGATCACAAAAGGACCGAAGGGGAGCAGGGCGGCGATCAACACCATCGCGCTTCGCCAAGCGGTCCATTGCGCCTCTTGGTGGGCTTGGGTCAGTGCGACACAAAAGGTGATGAAAAGCAGCCCGTGCAGCCAGCCTGCTGCAGTAACCGCCTGCGGAAAACCGGCGAAATATTTGAGCGGCATGGCTACCCCCAACAACAAGAGAAATGAAACCCCTTCGGCAAGACCGATGGCGCGAAGGCGACCGATGGACGTTTTCAACATGAAGATTGGATCAGGCTATGAGGTTAACATGTTTGGTCATGCGAGGATCGCCCAGGAAAAGGCAGCGACAATTCTCGCGCTCACCCGCACACCGGGAATTTGAAAGGGTAGTTATGCAGGGGTTCGCCGCCGCTCGGCTTCACGACCACCGCGGCGCCGAGTTGGAGGCCGGCTTTGAGGTCTTGGGTGATCGGGTTGGGCTGGATCACGTGGACCATGTTTTCTTCGAGCGTCCAGCGTTCGAGAGGGTGGGCCGCCGATTGGGTCCCGAGCTCGGGGGATTTGCCGGCTTCGCCATGAAAGACGCTGTCATAGGAAGTAAAGCCGCTCTCTTCGATCACAGAAGTCGAGGCGATGATCTGTTCGCTAGTCGTGCCGGGTTTACAAACATTTCGTACGTTTTCGTAGCACTGGTAAGCGGCGTCAAAAAGCTTTCGATAAATCGCGGATGGCTCTTTGCCGATCGCGAATGGGCGGTGAATCTGAGTTGAGTAACCCCAGTAGCTCACTGTCAGCTCGGTGATGACCACGCTGCCTTTTTCGAGAACACGCGGGGTTTGCTTTTGCCAGGGGACGAAGCGATCGGGGTCGTCCATGTTCGTCGTCGCGATAAAATGAATGCCGGGATCGCCACCGTTTTTGATGTAGGCGCCGTAGACGATCGACAGGATATCCTGCTCGGTTAAACCGGGACGAAGCTTGTACTCCAACGCTTCGCATGCCAGGTCCGTGAGATAGCCGCTCTTGCGCAGATAGACCAGTTCTTCCTCGCTGCGTACGCGGCGAATGCGCCCGAATTGCGGCCCGAATTCGACGAATTCGGCTTCGGGACATTGCCGCTGAAGCTCCGTCACGTGGCCATAGGACATGCCGCGCATGCTGACGAGGCCGATCTTGTTTTTAGTCAGCCCCCGCTTGTGCAGTTCTTCAATCAGTGTGGGTAGCGGGGTAGGGCCATACCAACGCACGTCTTCGACGATCGATTGCGCCTTGGCGCATGGTTGGTGATTGAAGAAATGAATGAAGACCGTCGGCTCGCCGGCGCGCGGAAAGAGCATCCAGCAGGGAGATTGCGCCAGATAGTTCGAAAGATAAGCGACCTCGGACGAACCGCGCGCGCCCGAAATGAGGATTGCCTCGATATGATCTTTTTGCATCGCATCGCGGATTGCGCTGTAACGCCGCGCATATTCTGCGTTTGAGAAACGCGGAAAGAGATCCTTATCTGTACGAGCGGTCCGATTGCTCATTGAAGTTCCTCAGTTGGGCCGAGTCGAATGATCCGGACTTGGTCCGCTCCGGGTTTTCTGCCGCTAAGCTTCTTTAAGGATAGCATCCAACTCTCCGAAACCCGGGTCGCTGCCGCGTCGGCAGTCCGGCGGGTCGACAGCGGTGAACAGCGCGCGATTGTCCGGCATCAGGGTAAACCCGTCTTTGTAGAGCTGTGGCCCGCCCCACTGCAGATGATCGCCTTCCTGGGTGAGTTTCTCGATACCCTGATAGATCGGCATAACACGGCTCATCTCTTCGCGAATGGCCTGCGTGTGGGTGAATGGAAACAGCTTATCGCCGTTGGGTAGCGTTTTACGGCCGATCAAAACAGGAATTTCCCAGTCGGACAATGCGTCGCCCAATTGATGTCCCGGGATCTCAGGCGTGAAACGAATCCTGCGCTCGGTGCTAGTCGACGTTCCACCGCTTCTCTGCTCGTAGCGCGTTTGTCCCGGTAGAAGAATGACCATCTCCTCGGCGTCGAGCAGCATCGAAGTGTTCAGCACGATGTCCTGGTGCACACGCATGGGTAAACGCGCGAGAGCCGCGCTGATGAAGCTTGTATCGGGCAAGGCGTCGAGCAAATTGCCGCCGACCGAGTAGAGAAACTTACATTTTCCTTGATGCACAGCGTCGATCATGTCGGGCAGTTTGAGCCCGGGCGTCGATGGTACCGGGTGGTGCCAGAGATTGGAGAAGCGTCGCGCGCTCTCGTCGTTAACTGCAAATCCGCCGGGAAATTTATCCGGTGCGAAACCGCATTCGCCGCCACCCTGGGCGCCGCTGTGGCCGCGCATCGGCATGATGCCGCACTTCTCTCGGCCCAACATCCCGCGGGCGAGCGCAAGATTGACGACCGCCTTGACGTTGTCGACACCGAATTCGTGCTGGGTAAACCCTAAGCTGTAGACGAACACGGCTGTGCGCGCCTGGCTGTAGAGACTGGCGAACCTTTGCATTTCCCCGCGCGAGATTCCGGAACGTTGCTCGAGCATCTCCCAGGATTGCTGTTCGAGGGAGTTTTTTAGCTCAGCGAATGCCGTGGTGTTTTTATCGATGAACTGGTGTTCGATCTGATCGTTGGCGATCAGTGTCTTGAGCACGCCGTTGATCAAAGCGATGTCGCCGCACTCCCGCACCTGGAAAAAATCATCGACCACCTTCGTGGCGAAGACCACCGATGGCGCCCAGTAGCGATCCAGGCCGTCTTCACGCACTGGACTGACGGCGACGATACGGGTTCCGGCCTTTTTGGCATTGTGCATGTATTTAGGCATCACCGGCTGACTATCGTTAAGACCGGAGCCGAAGATGACGAGCAGGTCGGTGCCGAAGAAATCCGATAACGAGCAGGTCGGCGCGTCATAGCCAAGTGTCGATTTCAGGCCGGCAACGCTGGCGGCGTGGCACCAGCGCGAGCACAGGTCGACGTTGTTGGTGCCGAGCACGCGCGCGAGCTTTTGAAAAACGTAATAAACTTCGTTAGTCAGCCTGCGCGAGCTGGCCAAGAAGACCATTTCGTCGGGGACGAGTTTATGAATGCGCTTGGCGAGGATGCCGAGCGCTTCGTCCCAGGAAATCCGCAAGAACCCGCGCTCGCCTTTGCGGCGGATCATCGGATAGGCCAGGCGCCCGAGCGAGCGGAGCTGCCCGGGTTGCAGAGCGCGCAAGCGCGTCACATCGCTCATCACCGGCAAGTCGAGTGCGCCCATGGTATTCACCCTGAGCAGCTTGAGGCGCGTCATGCAAAGATGCACGCCGTCGAGCACGCTATCGCGCAGGCCGTATGGCCCGAGCGAGCAGCCGTCACAGACGCCGTGATTGAGTATGTTCCAAGCGTACGGAATTTCTTTGCGGTTCGCCCAGATGACGCCGAGTAGTTCGTGGTAGTGTCGCGGCTTGGCCCCGCTGAGCAAGGCAAATGGCACCACGCGCGAGAGCCGGCTATCATTGGATTTGACTTGAGGCATCAGTCCTCAGCCTCGGCTGCGAGTGTACTCGCCGCGCGCAGTTCCTCGAGCACGTCGGCAAACGCTTCGGGTTGGCTTTTTGATATCGCCGTCTTGTACAAGGCGTAGCGCTGAAGTGGCTGCCAGCGCCGCCATTCCTCGATCGTGACCGTATTCAAGGCTGATGCGCTCTTTTGCGCGACCGGCGCTGGGACCTCCGCTTGATCCCACAGCTTGCTGTCCAAGACGTCGGTAACTTCGACCGGTCGGCCTTTGTCTCGGCGCGATAAAAAATCGACATAAGCGGTGAAGGTCTGTTTCTCCTCGCTGCTTTCGATCGGCAAATGGCAGAGCACGCTTCGTTCTTCAAAGCTGCATGCGAGCCAATCTTTGAGGGCAATCTTGAGGCCGCTCACGTCAAGCTTCATACGTACGTGGAGCGGAATGCGGCTTAACCTCGGATAAAACTCGGCTTCGTAGCGAAAACGGTGAAACATGACTCGGATTGCTTGCCTTTTTATCCCCCGTGACGCTATTTTCCTTATGTGAAGTAGCAAGTCAACCTGAGCAACTGCGACGAGAAGGCAACGGCCATCTGAGTCGTATTTAAAAAATGTCGAATTGTGCGGCTTTGTAAAGTTCGCGGCATCGTCAGAATCCGCGAAGCGATCAAAATAAAACGCAATCGGTCATCATCAAATGCAATACGATTCCC
>JAICHC010000342.1 GCA_025922795.1 Candidatus Binatia bacterium
ATTTGATTGGGCTGGGGTTCGTTTTTGTCCGTCAAGTCGAGCGCGCGCTTGAGATATGAAAACGACATTTCGGTGTCATTCAGAAAAAGATTCAGGCCCGCCATTTGGAGCAAAGCGTTCAAGGTACCGGTGACGTCGTTCATCTCTTGAAATATGTGGAGGGCCCGATTGCCATCGCTGATTGCTTGTGAATAGTTGTTGACGTTGGTGTTAAGGTGGGCTCGATGAAAGAGCGCTTGTGCGAGCAGCCTTTTGTATTGTCTCGCTTCACAATTCGGAATGATGCGGGCCAGTAATTCGTGTGCCTTTGCGAGGTCAGGCTGGACCACAGCGCCGTGAGCTATTGCAATGTCCGCCGCCAGCGCTTCCGGACGATTGCCAGATTTTTCAAATGCAGTCAGGGCACTGCCAAACAACTCATTCGCTTCGCCGATCCGCGATTGGGAAAGCAACTCGTAGCCTTTCAACACTCGTGCCCGGGCTTCCGCCAGTAGTCTTGTAGTTTGCGGTGCGGCGCCGGCGTAGACCTTCCAGAGGTCGGACGTGAATGAATCCTGCGTTCTGCGGATCTCAAGTTGACCCAGATAATTTAATGCCTCGAGGTATTCGGTGGATTGTTGGTTAGGATTGTCAGCGAGGAAGCGATCGAGTAGCGCCCTGGTCACCTCATTTCCGGTCGGACCTTGCTTGCGCCTGACGATATCCCAGGCGGTGTCGTCGTCGCGAGCACGGTAAGCGTGCAGGAAATTTTCCAGCGGCTCACTTGTGTTGTTTGCGCCGACGATTTTGTTCTCTTCAACATCTCTGAGGTTTTGTTGGGCTTCAGCCGCCCAGGGCGAGGTTGAGTCTTTTTCCAGATAGGCACGCCAGTCTGACTCCGCGAGGTTATAGAGCTTCTGATATTGGTGAACGAGAGCGCGATTAAAGAGTGCTTCGAGGAGATTGGGATCGAGTTGCAGCGCCTGTTGTAAGTAATCAAGGCTCCGGCCCAAATCTGCAAGTCCTTTTCCTTCCGGCGGTTGATCCGTCGCATTACTTTCCAGTTCGGGTTTGCCTTTTTCTAAATAGGCGGCGCCCAGGTCGGCGTAGATTCGTGGATCGTTCGGATCGGCTTGTCGTGCCTGATCGAGATAGTCGATGGCTTTGTCAGTCTGTTTTTGCAGAAGATAAAGGCGGCCGAGGGCGTGATATGAATCTGCATTGCGATTCTCGTCGAACGCGTCGAGCAAAAACACCTCGGCGCGCCGGCGTTCGGACTCATCCAGTGGCTTGGGCGTAGCGCCTCGCGTGCGGATAAATCGGGCATGTTTGAGATCTGAGATCCGCGCTTCCGTCGGACGCTCCTCACTGTAAGCGTCGTTGAGTGCGATTAACCCCTTTTCCAGATTCGAACGGTAAAAAACCCCGCGCCAAATGCCGAATCCGACGACTACGGTCAACAGCAGCGAAACAACGCCCAGTGTTGGCCGTGAAAAGAAAGATTGACTCAACCACCTGCGCAGAGACTCCAACCGGCCAGGTGGCTTTGCTTTGATGGGCGGCGCGGCATCGAGATATCGCCTTAATGCCTGTGACGCTTCCAGCTTGCGTTTGCGTTCGGGATGCGCGAGAAAAGTTTCCTGAAAGCCATGTCGCTCTTTAGGGCTGAGTTCGTCAAGGAAGTAGTCGTCAAGCAATTCGTCTTCAACAAATTCCAGTTCTTCGCACAAATCTTCCTCACGGAGCAGGCGGATTTCAACGGATTGCTGCTCTGATGGAGAGAGATGTCCAAGCAAATAGCGCCGAAGGGCATTTCGTTCGCGATGTTTCCGCCTCATCATCAAAACCACCTCGGGACATTAATTATGAGTTTCGCTCCCCGATTGTTTCGGACTTCAGGCGGTGCCGATGCAGTCTTGCAGGCATTCTCGGACAGTTCTTCGCAATCTATGAGCCTGACATCTTAAAGCGCTTGCGGAAAGTCCCAACTCCCGGGCTAGTTTTTTGCGATTCTCGACGCGGATGCCTTTCTCTCCCTGGAAGTAGCACAAGACGAAATACCGCTCTGCTTCTGTTCGTTCTGCCATGCACTCCTCTAAGCACTTATCTTCCTTCTCCAGCTCCTCTGCGGGGCGCGGTGACGGCGGTGGCGCCATCTGCGCGATCTTCTTCTGGTGGCGAACGTACTCATGGTGGACATTGTCTACGAAAGCGACACAGCACAGAAGCGGATTCGGATAGGTCTGCTTTACTTTGTCAATTCTTACAGCGACCCGGTTGATAACTTCATCAGCCAGAGTTTCAGCATCGAGACAGCCTCGTGAAACAAAGATACGAATCAGGCGTGCTTGAACCGCTCTAAGTCTCTCTCCCGCCTGGTTACGGTTTGAATCAAACCAAAGGAGCAGCTTTTCAAATTCGTCGTGAGTAGGATCGCGTTCTCTCTTCATCAGGTAATAGGGAAGTGACGCTAACGGTGAGCAGAGTAGTTCAACGACGTGCACACTCGAATCGTCGTGATGTGGCAAAAAACAACACCGCCAGAACCAGGTTCAGGAAGTTCGAGGGTGAGCTAACGCCTTATCAGACGACCCCGTAAAGGTAAACAGCCTTCACACCCAGCATCAGCGGCGCCATGTTTGGATCAAAAGGAATGCGACGCGAGAAACAGGCGAAGATTAGACGGGCTAAACCAAATCTGTCAAATAAAAATGCCGCCGGTACGTGAAACACTTGGCCTCACCCGATCATACCCCTACGGAATTCAACCAAGCGGGATCGCTAACAGCTATCAGGTCCGCGACGGATCATGGACCAATCTGTGAATCGCCCGGCTGGTAGGTTCAGGCTTAGCCAACACCAAGCAAAAGGAGAGATGCAAAATGCCATTTCCGTTTTTACCAACAGCATCTCCGGTGAACTCATTTCCGCTGGTAGCGGTCGAGATCGCCGGACAAATGTTGCTGCAACCAGGACGAGACGATACAGAGCAAAGTCGCACCTGTGAGATCGGAGTCAATCGCTTCAGTCCGATTCACACCCTTCAGGTAATGTTGACGATTCACAAACCCAACCGGCGCCCATTGATGGTTCCTCTTTTGAAAGGTCACCTGACCGACGACTTTGTGATCCGCCTTGGACCAGATGACCATGAGCCTGCGGATCCGGAAGTTCGTGACGGTGATTTCAAGGTTTTCGCGCCGACCCTCGATCCTTTCGTACGCACCGCCGACGCCGGGAATAGTGACTTTGATTATCGCTGGTCCCTGAACCTCAGATCTCCGGGCATTCATCCGCGGGCGACTCGGGGAAGAGGCGCCGAACCCCTGGTAAAACTTAGATCGGGAACGCTGTTTTCTCCCGATCTGACTGCCGAGGGCTTTGACCCAACACTCGAGCGAGAGGGGTCGGATCCGATTCGCCTCTTTCGGGTTGCTCCGGCGCTAGTCGCCTCGATCCAACCGCCGGAGGGTAGCCATGTTCTACTCGAATGGCAGGACATGGGAGAACCCGTGCGGCGCATGTTGCCGCGAATCGGAGATCCCGAAAACACGCGTTACACAATTTCGTTCCTCAATGATCCGCCGGCGAATGCACCTGTTCACGAGGAGCTCTCGCTTTATTACAAGGTGTTGGAGGAGGACGGGCGTCCAATCCCGGGGCATCTGCGTTGGCGATTGACGTTCGACAGCGGAATCGGTAGCGACTTGATCCCGTGTTTGCCGGTCGTCATGAATCCATAACGACGCTCAGGAGAAATGGTGGTCCACAGCGCCGAGAGCCTGACTCGAAGCGCTGTGGTCCAAAGGTGCTTTGATCGAATGAGGATTTGCCGCCATGAACAAGATCACGCGAATTAGTTTGGCCTGTATAGCAATCGCAGGTGCGATTCTCGTCATCACGGCGTTGCTAATTGACACTTCGACGGACGCTACCTCCAGCAATGAGAGGCTTGTGAATTCGGAAGTGGCGCCCGCCGATCGAGTAGAGTTCAACTGCCCAACTGAATTCGCGGGGCGGCTCCTCGAAAAAGTGAAACCTTGCTACTTACCGAGATTTAAAGGTCGGCCGGGCAGAGTGAGAACTCGCGGTCCCGTAGTAATCCCGGTTTACTTTCACATTCTAAAAACCGCCCAAGGTGAGGGGAGCGTCCCGTATGAAGCGCTTGTAAAACAGGTGAAGGTTTTGAATGACACTTTTGCGGGAAATGGCGTCGCGAGTCCCTTCCTGTTTAAGCTCGCGGGTTGGAACGTAACAGTAAAAACCGAGTGGTTCAATATGACCTTTTCGAGAGACAACCCGGCACAAGCGGAACGAGATGCGAAGAAAGCGCTTAACAAACCCGGCAAGTCAACGCTGAATATTTACACTTCCAGAGTTAATGGTTACCTCGGCTGGGCTCGCTGGCCATGGCAGCTCGAAGACCCAAGATTTAAAGACCTGGATGGAGTAGTGGTTAAGTATTCGACTCTGCCAGGTGGGCCGGCGTCTTACTACAACGAGGGAGACGTTGTGGTCCATGAAGTAGGGCATTGGCTCGGTCTGTTTCACACGTTCGAAGGTGGGTGCGATGCGCCCGGAGATTGCGTCGACGACACGTCTGCGGAAGCTTATGCGAA
>JAICHC010000343.1 GCA_025922795.1 Candidatus Binatia bacterium
CGCCGGCCTCGGCAATGTCGCGCGCGGCCACGCTTCGGGAGCGGGTGGCGCCGGCGATTTGATGATCAGCCGGGACCTCGGTGACAGCTGGGAGCGACTGGACATCGACTTGCCCGCGGATCGAGTGCTCTGGGCGGCGGCAGATTAGCGAACGCTTTGCGTTCGCGTTCCAAACGTTCCAGCGGTTCCAATGGTTCCGGAAACGTTTGGAACGGCTTGAACATTTGGAACGATTTGAAACGAAATGATAGCGGGGGCTCTTAATGGCGATGTCGAATTCTGATTATGCCAACTTTTTTCCAATCCAAAGAAAAACCCGCCTTCCCGGCGGCTACATGGGCAAAATCCTGCGCGTTGATATGACGACGGGAAAACTCACCGATTTAAATCTTCCGGAAGAACCGCTTCTGCGCAAATACTGGGGCGGCCAACTGTTCGCTGAATACGTCCTGCTCAACGAATTACCGCTCGACATCGACCCCTATGATGCGAGAAACGTTATCGTCGGCATGACCGGCCCCATCACCGGCACCGGCTTCACCCCCGGCGGCACAAAAATGTGTTTCGTTTACCTGAGCCCGGCCACGCGCCATACCCTCGGCCGCGGCGCGACCAGCGGTTACTTCGGCACGTCGCTCAAAGGCGCCGGATATGACGGCGTGATCGTCACCGGCGCGGCGCAATCGCCGAACTATCTCTATATCGGCGAAGACAAGGTTGAGTTGCGCGACGCGAGCAAAGTCTGGGGCCAGGGCATCAGAGACACCGAAGACATGTTACGCAAGGCCTCCGGCCACCCGGATGCGCGCGTGGGCTGCATCGGCCCCGCCGGCGAGAATCTCATTCGCGCCGCCATGCTGGTCAATGACTATAATCACACCGCGGCCCATGGGTTGGGCGCGATCATGGGTGCGAAAAAGTTAAAGGCCTTCGTTGCCTGGGGTACCAAGCGACCGCGCGTGCACGACAAAAATCGACTGATCGATGCCGGCGCGCGCTGGGCGAAAGCCATTTCATCGCGCAAAACTACGGTTAAAAAACGGCTTACCAGCGTCGGCCACGGCGAAGACTGGGGCGCGATCACGAAGCTCAACTGGCGCAGCACGATCATCACCGACGAAGCCAAAGGACTCGACCAAAATCGCGTGACACTTCGTCCTTGTTTTCAGTGCCCGCGGATGTGCCCGTGGGACGTGGAGATCGGCGAAGGCCGCTTCAAAGGAAAAATCGGCCACTTCAACGCCGGCAGCGAGTGGATGGATACGTTTTACAATCTCGGTTTCAAGGGCAATGACGTTCTTTACCTCTCGGAACGCATCAATGATCTTGGCATCGAATGCAGCCACTACGCTTGCGGTGCCGGATTGGCTTTCGAAGCCTGGGAGAAAGGCATGCTCGGCCCCGACCGCACCGACGGCTTGAAATTGGAATGGGGTAATCTCGAAGCCGTCGAAACGTTGTTGGAGCGCTGCGCGCGGCGCGAAACCTGGCTCGGCAACATTCTCGCCGACGGTCCCAAAGAACTCGCCGAAGAACTGGGTGGTGAGGCGAAAAATTGGGTCGTGCACACCAAGGGCGGCACGCCGGCACAGCATGAGTGGCGTCCTCTTCTCAGTCAAATGTTGCGCGAGCTGGTCGCCAGCGGCGGTATGAAGCCGCAGGGCGCTGGCGGCGCCGAACCTCCCGCCGATTTACGCTACCGTGAAAAATGGGGCCCACTCGATCCCAATCAGCCCGACGGCTGGACCCACTCGCATTTGTTGACGGAACGAATTCGCCAGGCCTGCGGCCTCATGGGGGGGTGCTGGTTTGCGTTGAACGACAAGCCTCCCGACGGCGTGCAAAGCATGGTCGACTCGCTCAACGCCACGACCGGCTGGGATGTATCCCTGGATGAAGCCATCGACGTCGGCCATCGCGCGATCATCCTGCAGAGCGTCTTCGGTACTCAGCGCGGCTGGATCGCCGAGCACGACTGGCAAGATGTCGGTCCGCGATTTTTAGAACCCATTCCCGACGGTAAATACAAAGGCTTTACAATCGCGAAGTGGTTGCCCGACCTGGTTTACGAATACTATCGAATCTCCGGTCGTCATGAAAAAACCGGTCGGCCGTACATGGACACGCTCGTCAAACTAGGTTTGGAGGAGTTCAAAGATTGGAGCCAGCTCGATTGATGATATTAGCTTCGTGCATCTGGGTTTTCCGTCATTCCCGTGCAAACGGGAATCCAGGTTTTCCGAAGTCCCTGGACTCCCGCTTCCGCGGGAGTGACGAATCTTTTTCGCCTGTTGATGCATCGACTCGAGGCGCGACCTAGAAGACGCCGGGGAGACAAAAATGAATTACAGACAAAAACTTTTACTTGGCTGCCTAACGGCAAGCTTTCTCATAGGCATTATCTTCACGTCCAGCCACGCCCAAACCTTAAAACAAGTCCGCCTGGGAAGCTCGTCGACAAACGTTTCTTTCCTGGCTATCTACACCGCGCTTCACCGCGGCTTTTACAAAGACGAAGGCATCGATCTGGAAATCATTCAGATGGCGGCCAATTTGACCAGCGCGGCGGTAATGTCCGGCGATCTCGACTATAGCGCGGCGGTGACCGGCCTGATCGGCGGAGCCGTGCGAGGCCAACCCATGAAAGTGCTGCTCTTTACCGTCGAACGTCCCCTGCTGTTTCTGATGAGCAAGAAAGACATCAAGGATCCAAAACAGCTTAAGGGCAAGAAAATTGCCGGCAGCTCTCCGGGCGGCTCCGCGACACTGCTCGGCTTCCGCGCCTTGAGGCATTTCGGGCTCGAGCCCGGTCGCGACGTATCCGTTCTCCCGATGGGCGGATCGGCGGCCAGCCGTTTCGCCGTTCTCGAGTCGGGCGTGGTCGATGCTTCGCTGCTTTCGGTCCCTGAAAACATCGTCGCGCTGCAAAAAGGTTACAACGAGCTCATCTTCATCGGCGATATTGTGCAATTCGCTCAAAACGGCTTCGGCACCTCCGAAAAAAAGATCCGGGAAAACCCGGACGAAGTTTATAGAATGGTGCGCGCGACACTGCGAGGTTTACAATTCGTCTGGGACAAAAACAATCACGAAGCGCTAACCGACATCATGATGAAGCAATGGAAGGTGACCGATCGAAAAATGGCCGGAGAGATGTCGAAGCAAGTCAGCCGCGTGTTGACCAAAGACGCCAACGTTTCCGCGGAATCCGTGCAGGTGTTGATTGATTCCCAGCGCGAGAACGCCAAAGTTACCCGGCCGGTGACCGTCGCCGAAGTCGTTGATTACAGCTTTCTCGAAAAAGCGCGCAAAGAGTTGGGATTTACCAAGTAGTCCAGCGTCCCGGTCCGCGGATTTCAACATCCAGACGCTAGACACCAGACTCAAGGCCGATCAGAGCAGCGGATCCAAAATCACTTTGATCGAATCCTGCCCGCTGGCCGTCAGTTGAAAACCCCGGCCGGCTTCGGCAAGAGGCAAGCGATGGGTCACCATGTCCGCAACCCGCACCTTGTGGTCACGGATCATAACCAGTGATTCCTTCAAATCATCGCCGCTTCCGGCGTACGAGGTCACCACGCTGATCTCGTCACGCCAGAAATCGGCGAGCGGAATCGGCACGTCGACTCCGGCCGCTGTCGGGGCGAAGAATAACAACGTGCCGCCGCGATCGACCGATTTGATCGCTTGCTGAATTGCCGGCATCGCGCCGGTGCACACAACCACCAGGTCAGCCAGCCGGCCGTCGTTGAAAACGCGCAAGCGGGCCGGTACATCAGCCGAACCGTGAATCGTCGCATCGGCGCCGAATTGCGCCGCGGCGGCGAGACGATAATCGCTGATGTCGGTCGCGATGATCCGAGCCGCCCGGCGGGCGCGGGCAAGCTGAACGTGCAGCAAGCCGGAAATCCCGCTGCCGATCACCAGCACGGTTTGTCCCGCGGTCAAATGAGCCAGACGCTGAGCGCGGACGACGCACGCCAGCGGCTCGATGAAAGATCCTTCATCATAGGTCATCGTATCGGGAATCCGTAATGTCCCGAGCTCGACGTTAATCTTAGGGACGCGAACATACTCGGCGAACCCCCCCGGATCGAAATGGGTCGTGCGCAGCAGATCGCAAACCGACTGATGCCCGGACAGACAATACCGGCATTGGCCGCACGGCACATGATGGGAAGAAAAAACCCGATCGCCGACGGTAAAATCGCCGACGTCCCCGCCGACTTCGACGACTTCACCGGTAATTTCGTGGCCCAGAACCAACGGCGCTTTTTGGATGCGGTACCATTCCATCAGATCGCTGCCGCAGATCCCGCTCGCACGGGTCCGTATGAGCAACTCGCCGGCACTGATCTTCGGGATCGGCAACTCTTCGAGCCTGACATCCCGGTTGTTGTAGTACATGGCGACGCGCATGGTTCCTTTTGTTTGAGGTCTGCGGTCCAGAGTCTTGCGTTATCCAGACCCATCCATGATTCAGCGTTTGTACTTCGAACCCCTTAACGATGATTGCTGCAGATATTTCATCAATCCACCGATCAAATGAAGTGTTTTTTCTGCCGGCTCGTTCAAATCTTCAA